>JBEDCT010000093.1:0-10726 GCA_041176665.1 Bacteroidota bacterium
ATCGAAATGTGAATTGTTCAGAAGGATTACCTTGGACCTTCGAACGCAATGCAGCGGTGATGCTTGTTTCAGGAAGCAATGGTTTCTGCTCAGGATCATTGGTGAATAATACCTTAAACGATGGAAAACCATATGTATTAACGGCAGACCATTGTTACAGCAATCCTGCTTCATGGATTTTTCGTTTTAATTGGCAATCGGCAGATTGTAATAATCCAGCGACATCACCAACGTTTCAATCCTTGTCGGGAGCTGTACTTCGCGCTCGTGCAGCTGCATCTGATTTTTGTTTAGTGGAAATCACGGGTGGACTAACAGCTGGAACGGTACCTGCAACTTATTCACCGTACTTTTCTGGTTGGGACCATTCAGGAAATACACCAACATCTGGTGTTGGAATTCATCATCCATCAGGAGACATTAAAAAAATATCCTTCGAAAATCAAGCGTTAATTTCAACAACTTTCGGAGCTTGTCCGCCAAATAGTCACTGGGGCGTAACAACTTGGGATAGTGGCGTGACAGAAGGTGGTTCTTCGGGTTCTCCTTTATATGATCAAAATCACCGAATTATCGGACAATTACATGGTGGAGCTTCTGCTTGTGGTGCAGCTAATTTATCGGATGAATACGGAAAATTCAGCGTCTCTTGGAATCCAGCGGGGAGCAATACAACAAATCAATTGAAAGCTTGGTTAGACCCGAATAATTCAGGAGCTGAATTTATTAATGGCTTCGATCCTTCGAATGCGACAGTGGCAGCGCTTGATGCAGGATTGTCCAGTCCAATGTTAGAATTAACAACTTTCTGTGGAACAAATTATACGCCGAAAGTGTCCATTGCTAATTCTGGAACAACGACCTTAACATCGGCTATCGTGACTTATTCCATTGATGGCGGAGCGAATCAAATCTATAATTGGAACGGTTCATTAGCGCAATGGCAAACAGCATTAATCACCTTGCCAAGTGTTACATTAGCGGCAGGAAATCATACGTTTAGCGCTTCTGTTGCCAGTCCAAACGCTGGAATTGATGAAAACACAGTAAATGACAACACGAACACTGCGTTAACAGTCAATCCGATTGACGAAACAATAGGACTACTCAAAGTAACTTTGTTAACGGATAACTATCCAGATGAAACCTACATGGAATTAACGTCAAGTAATGGAACGGTTGTTTGGTCTGAAGGAAACGAAAGTTTTGTTGGAAATTACGGCACTGGAAATAGTCCTGCTCCAACGGATCCAACCGCTCCTTTGGTAGAGAACACAACGTACAACTACGATATTCCACTTTCTACTTCAGATTGTTACACGTTCACAATTTACGATTACTACGGTGATGGCTTGGGCGCAGCGCAGTGGGGAGCAGGTAATGTCAATGGAAATATAACACTTAGTAACCATGCTAGCGCTGTACTGTATACCTTGTCCGCTCCTGATTTTGGCGCACAAGTTTCTGAAATCGTGAAAAGCACAGATGATTCTGGATTGGATGAATTAGGTACAGTGAAATGGAACCTATTCCCAAATCCAGTGAAAGACATCTTGAATGTGACCATTCAAAATAGTCAAGCAAGTGAATGGGTTCTTGTAGATCTATATGGCAAAACGATTTTGCGTCAACATATTGAAGGTAATGAAGCTCAACTGAACACAGAAAATTTATCAAATGGAACGTATTTTATACACGTCAATTTTGTGAATGGAAGTAGTTCAGTGAAGTCTTTTGTTAAACGTTAAGTTGAATTAGGAATGGCCGGAATCTATGTGCACATTCCTTTTTGCAAGAAACGCTGCTCCTATTGTGATTTTCATTTTTCGACGACTTTTTCCAGTTATCGCGAGAAGTTAATTGCAGCAATTTGCTTGGAGTTGGAAATGAGAAAGGCTGAATTGAAAGATATTCCTGTTGAAACAGTCTACTTCGGTGGCGGGACACCCAGTTTACTCACCAAAGACGAATTGTTTGACATTCTACATGCCGTTCGTGCGCATTATCACCTCGTAGAAATTCCAGAAATCACTTTTGAAGTGAATCCAGATGATGCTACTGAAGAGAATTTACTGGCGTGGAAAGAAATAGGAATCAATCGCCTGAGTATTGGCTTACAATCCTTCCAAGAATCAGATTTAACGTGGATGAATCGTTCTCATTCCACGCAACAAGGTGAAACGGCAGTGAGATTAGCCCAAGCACATGGATTCGATAACATCAGCATTGATTTAATTTATGGTTTACCTGATCTTTCTAATGAACAGTGGTTGTCGCATTTGAAACGCGCCTTGGATTTAAAGGTCCAGCATATTTCTTCTTATTGCTTAACCATTGAACCAAAAACGGCCTTAAATCATTTTGTGGCGAAAGGAAAATTAAGTCGTCCAACGGAGGACCAACAAAGTGAACAATTCGATTTGCTCGTAAGTACGTTAGGTCAAGCTGGATTCGAACAATATGAAATTTCTAATTTCGCTAAGGATCAGCTATACGCGAAACACAATTCCGCTTATTGGAACTTTACTCCGTACTTGGGTGTGGGTCCAAGCGCTCATTCGTTTGATGGGGTAAAGAGAAGATGGAACGTTGCCAATAACACGAAGTATTACCAACAAATGGGAAAAAACCAAGATTGGTATGAGGTAGAAATTCTTTCAGTTTCAGAAAAGTGGAATGAATATTTTCTAACCGGTCTCCGAACAAAATGGGGTGTATTGAAAAGGAGTATTATGGAACTTGGCGGATTCAATTCAACAGAATTGAAACAATTAGACAGTTACCTCCAAAATGATTTAATGCGGTTAAACGATGAGCAATATGTTTTGACCGAAAAGGGAAAACTTCAAGCCGACGGAATCGCCTCTTCGTTTTTTCGCTTGGATTAAGCTTCTAGTTTTCCAATGAAAATACTGTTTCCATCTACACGAACTGGACGTTTCAGAAAGGTATATTCATCCAAAATAAATTGACGCATTTCGGATTCAGAAAGATTTTTTTCTTTCAATCCTAAGGTCTTGTATTTAATTGCTCGTTTGGAAAACAGGGCCTCGTAAGACCCTGCTAATTCCTTCATGAAATCCAAGTCCTTTGCTTCGATTCCTTGTGTTTTGATGTCAATGATTTCATAGTCGGACGTGTCCGAAAATGCTTTTAAAAGTTTGCGACAATTATCGCAGGTAACTAATTGATAAATTCGTTTCATTAACAGAATTCATCGTAAGCTGCAGCAAGATTAGCCGCAATCATCTGTGCACTTCCGCCTTCAATGTGATGACGCTCCAAGAAATGAACTAATTTACCATCCTTGAATAAGGCAATAGACGGTGATGATGGAGGATAAGGCAAGAAGTATTTTCTCGCTTGTGCGACTGCATCCGTATCAACGCCTGCAAAAACAGTTGTTAATTTATTCGGGAATTTATCGTGGTGAAGCGACAACTTTACTCCAGGACGCATATTTCCAGCAGCACAGCCACAAACAGAGTTTACAACGACTAACATTGTCCCGTTCGCTTCATTAATTGCTTGATCAACTTCTGCACTATTTGTCATTTGTTCAAACCCAACACTTGTTAGGTCGTCTTTCATTGGTTGTACTAATTCTGGTGGATACATTTTCTCGTCTTTTAGATTACAAAATTAAGGATAAGATTCAATTCAAATGAAAACCTTTGTTACTTTCTTTTGGATAGTGATTTAAGGATTTCTTTGGGAGAAACATAGAACGTTCGGCCCTTTGTTAAGCTCGCAACTGGCGTCATTCCGAAATGTTTCAAAAAGCGCTTGTCCTTTGCATGCTCATTCCAAAACATGAAAAACGATTTAGAAACTTCATAATTTTTTGCTTGAGGAACGATCGCCATTGCGAAGTAGTCGAAATAGGCGTTTTTAGGAACAACGACAACTCGTTTTTTAGCTTTTAATAAGGACTTATTGCTCAAGTAGGAGCTGTATTTCATCAGTAATAATTGTGTGCTTGCGGTACCATCTGAACCTTCCTGATAATTCACACGATGGTCTTTTAGTCCACGAAGCCATTCCTTCAAACTCATTTGGTTTTCCTTTTTCTTTTTCAAGTGTTGGTATTGGTAACTTACTTGAGCTTTTATCAATTCTATAGAATGTAAATCAGGACTCGTCCACAAAAAATCAGTACTTAATTCTCTATAGGATGTTGGTTTTTCTAAACTATCCTTTAAATAGGTCAGGATAAAGGGATCTCTTCCTATCAAAAACCAGTTTTTTTGAAATTTCTGTAGCTCCGTTAATTGTTGTTGTGTTGCATCTTCAATCTTTTGAAAGGCTTGATTTTCCAGTTTCTGCACACTCAGTAGTGATTGAACAAGCACCACATCAACGTTTGTATTGAACCCGTCTTTTTTTAAGCGGTATTGAATGGAATCCGCACGCATGTGAATGATTGCTATTCGTACTTTTTCTTTCTTTGTTAATTCTGCAAATAATTTAGCGTCTTTTGGGTAAAGAAAATCAGAGGCAATAACCAACTTTTTATGCGCTAAAGGCTGTGCTTCATCAATGGAGCAAGCGAAAAGGCTTCCAACTAAAAAAACCAACAAGAAGAAATGATTTTTTCTAGCCACCGGTTAATTTTTTGATTTCATTTAACTTCATCAACGCTTCTACAGGAGTCAAGGTATTGATATCAATTCCTATTAATTCCTCATGAATCTGCTCTAAAACAGGGTCATTTAATTGGAAAAAACTCAACTGCATGTTTGGGTCTTTGTCCGCCTTCTTTTTTTTACTTCCACTGGTGGAGCCAACATGCGCATGGGAGAATTCGAGGTCTTTCAATACTTGCTCAGCTCTTTTCAATACAATTGGGGGCATTCCCGCCATACGAGCCACATGTATTCCAAAAGAGTGAGCGCTGCCACCTGGGGTTAATTTCCGCAGAAATAAAACACGGTCACCTAGTTCCTTCACAGATACATTGTAATTTCGAATTCGCCCAAAACTTTTACTCATTTCATTTAACTCATGATAATGCGTGGCAAACAAGGTTTTGCACTTTGCTTTTGCATTTTCATGGAGAAATTCTGCAATAGACCAAGCAATGGAAATTCCATCATAAGTGCTTGTACCGCGTCCAATTTCGTCTAATAAAATCAAACTACGTGGAGAAATATTATTCAAAATACTAGCTGTCTCATTCATTTCCACCATAAATGTGGACTCTCCTGATGAAATGTTGTCTGAAGCCCCAACTCGGGTAAAGACTTTGTCGATTAATCCGATTTTTGCAGCGTCTGCTGGAACGAAACTTCCCATTTGTGCCATTAGTACAATGAGAGCGGTTTGACGAAGTATGGCACTTTTACCACTCATGTTCGGACCGGTAATCATGATGATTTGCTGATCGTTATTGTCGAGTAAGACGTCGTTTGCAATATACGTTTCCCCAACGGGAAGACGTCGCTCAATCACCGGATGCCTTCCGTTTTTGATGTCCAATACAAAACTCTCATTGATTTCTGGACGCACATAGTTGTTTTCAATCGCTGTTTGCGCAAAAGAGAACAAACAGTCCAAACGAGCAATCAACATGGCGTTATGTTGAATGGGCTGTATGTAATCTGCCATACTGAACACAAGGTCCTGAAACAACTTAGATTCGATGGCGTAGATTTTTTCTTCCGCTCCGAGTATTTTTCCTTCGTATTCTTTTAGTTCTTCGGTAATGTATCGCTCCGCATTCACTAATGTCTGCTTTCGAATCCATTCTTCGGGAACTTTGTCCTTGTGGGTATTGCGTACTTCAATGAAATACCCGAAAACATTGTTGAAGGCAATTTTTAAACTCGGTATTCCTGTGCGCTTCGATTCGCGCTCTTGTATTTGTTCTAGGTAATCTTTTCCGTTGAATGAAATTTCACGAAGTTCATCTAACTCTGCATGAAAACCTGAGCGGATGATCATTCCTTTTCCAACCTGTGCAACTGGCTCATCGCATAAGGTGTTGTCAATCAAATCAATCAAACTCTGACACGCATTCATCTGTTCGGTCAGTTTTTTCAAGGAAACTAAATCCCCATCCTTTAAAAGTTCCTTTATGGGATCAATTTGCATCAATGTCCGACGCAAATGCATGACTTCTTTTGGGTTCACTTTCCCAACAGCGACTTTCGAAATCAAGCGTTCTAAATCGCCAATTTCTTTTAGTCGTTGTCCAATTTCATAGCTGATTTCAGGCTGTTTCACTAAATAGTCCACAATATCCAATCGTTCCTCGATTGGTTTTTGGTCTTTTAATGGCAAAACAATCCATCGTTTCATTTGTCGACCACCCATGGGAGTCAAGGTGTGATCTAATACATCCGAGAGCGTAACGGCATTTTCATTGGTAGAATAAATCAACTCGAGGTTACGAACGGTAAAGCGATCCAGCCAAACGTATTTTTCTTCTTCGATTCTTGAAATCGTTGAAATGTGTCCCAAACGGTGGTGTTGGTTCTCATTCAAATAATGAAAAATTGCTCCAGCGGCAACAATCGCAGCCGATAATCCTTCAATCCCAAATCCTTTCAACGATTTTGTTCCAAAATGCTTTGTCAGCATTTCATTCGCATATTCATTGGTATACACCCAATCCTCTACGCGAAAGGTAAAGTGGTTTTCGCCAAATTGTTGTTCGAAGTCCGTTCGCTTGTTTTTTTGGTAGATGATTTCTGTGGGTTCAAACCCACTGATTAGTTTATCGATGTATTCTTTGTTTCCTTGTGCAACTAAGAATTCACCTGTGGATACATCCAAAAAGGCTGCTCCAATAGCGTCCTTTTCAAAATGGATGGCACAAAGAAAATTATTTCGGGATTGCTCTAATACTTGGTCGTTAAAGGAAACTCCCGGCGTCACAAGTTCTGTCACACCCCTTTTGACAATGGTTTTTGTCAATTTAGGATCCTCTAACTGGTCACAGATCGCCACGCGTTGTCCTGCTCGGACAAGTTTCGGTAAGTACGTATCTAATGAATGATGAGGAAATCCTGCTAGTTCAATTTCAGTTGCTGAACCACTTCCACGCTTCGTTAAAATAATTCCCAAAATGCGCGAAGTTTTCACGGCGTCCGCCCCAAAAGTCTCGTAAAAATCTCCCACGCGAAACAACAATAAAGCTTCCGGATGACGGGCTTTAATTTGATTGTATTGTTTCATTAAAGGCGTTTCTGCAACGGGCTTTTCTGTGTTCGTTTTTGACACGATGGGCATTTTAAAATGGGAACTTAAAATTAGGAATTTTTATGTGGTCTTCTGCACCTATTTACAAGAACATTTTAACAATTACTCTTAACTTTGATTCAAGATGAGTACAGAATCAAAAAACAAAAAATTAAAGCTTTGGGAACTAAACCGAGTTTCAGATGAAGCATTTAAATTACAAGCGAAAAACCCCATCGTTATTGTCTTGGACGATATTCGTTCCTTGAATAATATTGGGTCATTTTTTCGTACTTCTGATGCGTTTAATGTGGAGAAAATATATCTATGTGGGATCTGCGCCTGTCCCCCTCACCGAGATATTCACAAAACAGCACTTGGCGCAACGGAAACGGTTGAGTGGGAGTACCGTTCCGACATTTTAGAACTTACAGCTGAACTGAAACAACAAGGTTACGCTGTTTGTACGGTGGAACAAACGGAGAAAACAACAATGCTTCAGGATATTCATTCCCTAAAGGATGAAAAGTTTGCCCTTGTTTTTGGAAACGAAGTAAACGGAGTAAATCAGCAAGTAATTGATGCCTCTAATTACGTGATTGAAATTCCCCAATTTGGAACAAAACATAGTTTGAACGTCAGCGTTTGCGCCGGAATCGTGATGTGGGAATTTTGTAAACGCTACATCTAAACGAAATGAAACAACTCATTTTTATTTCTTTCTTAGTTCTTTACGGAAGCCTTTCAGCCCAAGAAATAAAAAATGTTCGCTTATTAGATCATTGGTTTTCGGATACCATTATGACCAGTTCTAGTCAGGTGCGATTCAGCAGTTGTTGGGCTTTTGTGCAAAATGGACGTGAATATGGCGTCATCGGTTCCACAGAAGGCGCGCATATTTTTGAACTAACAACAGAAGATAGCCTGCGTTTTGTCGACTTTGTTCCAGGTCGATTTCAATCAGCTCAAGCCATCACTCGTGAATACAAACATTACCAAAATTACTTGTACGCTACCTGCGATGAAGGCCCAAGTAGTCTTCAAATCATGGATTTATCCTATTTGCCGGATTCCGTTCACCTCGTTGCAGACTTACAGGATCAGTATTTTGGAAAATCGCACAATCTGTTCATCGACTCAACGAATGCACTAATCTATTTAACCCTGGTTAATCCAATAGTAAACGGCAACGAACTCGGGATTCTTCCGCTGCGCGTTTATTCCTTGGCAAATCCGATCCTTCCGACGCTTCTTTGGGAAGGACCAAACGATATTCCAGAGGTTCACGATCTGTACGTAAAAAACAATCGGGCTATTTTGAATTGTGGCTTTGATGGGCTACGCACCTATGATTTTAGCAATCCGAGCAATCCTGTTTATGTAAATAACCTGACCTTCTATCCACAACAAGGATACAACCATCAAGGATGGCTGAGTCCGGATGAAAGTACCTATGTATTTGCAGATGAAACGGCTGGATTGGATATTAAAAAATGCAAAGTAAGCTCCTCTGGACAACTGCAAGTTCAACAGTTTTTTAGCACCGAGAATACACCCTATCCGAAAACACCTCACAACATTCACATCACGAATGAATTTGCGTTTGTGGCGTATTACAACGACGGACTTCGAATATTCGATTTACGTAAGAGTCCTCCCGCTGAAATTGGTGTTTATGATACGTATATCGATAACGCTATCACGAATGGATTTTCCATGTGGGGCGCTTGGGGAGTACATGCACTTTTACCGAGTGAACGCATCTTGATATCCGACCGAAACAATGGCTTCTTTTTATTCGAATTTGATCGATCGAAGTTCTTGACGCCAAGTACAGAACAGGTGCAACTGTACCCAAATCCATCCTCTACAGGCGAAGAAGTGTTTGTCAGGCTGCCAAACGATGAGGTTTCAGAATTCGCCATAAACATTGTTGATTCCAAAGGAGATCTTGTTGCTGATTTTCAAATCCAACAACAATCCTATGCGACTTTAACGATGGAAGTGGCTGCAGGATGTTACTTGATCCGTGTAACTTGGACCAACTACCTCGGAGAGAGTCAGACAGAAATGCTGAAGTGGATCAAATACGATTAAACCAAACGAATGTGAAGAATCTCATTCTCTTTACTCACCTTCAACAAGTTGTTTTTCGTCAACGTTTTTAAGCTATTGTCCCAAACTTTATTACTCATTTCAGCAAATAGCGCTCTTAACTCAGGCAAAATGGCTTCACCTTGTTTTTGCATCGCGGAATAGATGGCTTGCTCGTTTTCGTTCAATTCGATTTTCACCGTTTTTGTTTCTGGTCTCATTTGAGGGAAGAACAAAATCTCTTGAATCGAAGCGTTGTTCGTTAAGTACATAATCAAACGGTCCATTCCGATGCCAAGTCCACTTGTCGGCGGCATTCCGTATTCCAATGCACGCAAGAAATCTTGGTCGATAAACATTGCTTCATCGTCTCCTTTTTCTTGAAGGCGAAGTTGTTCTTCGAAACGTTCGCGTTGATCAATCGGATCATTTAATTCTGAATAAGCATTGGCAACTTCTTTACCGCAAACCATTAATTCAAAGCGCTCCGTTAATTCGGGATTGTCACGGTGTACTTTACACAAGGGAGACATTTCTTTCGGATAGTCAGTAATGAACGTTGGTTGGATGTAATTTCCTTCGCATTTTGCTCCGAAAATCTCATCGATCAATTTTCCTTTCCCCATGGTTTCGTCAACGCCGATACCCATTCCTTTAGCCGCAGCAAATAGTTCTTCTTCGGATTTACCATCGATGTCGAAACCAGTGAAATCGATAATCGATTGACGCATCGTTACACGTTTGTACGGCGCGCGGAAATCAATGTGATGCTCCCCGAAAGTAGCTTCTGTTTTTCCGTTCACACTCATCGCACAATATTCCAAAAGGCGCTCGGTGAATTCCATCATCCAGTTGTAATCTTTGTAGGAAACATAAATTTCCATCGCCGTAAACTCCGGATTATGGGTACGGTCCATTCCTTCATTTCTGAAGTTTTTAGAGAACTCATATACGCCATCGAATCCACCTACGATTAATCGTTTTAAGTATAATTCATTCGCAATACGCATGTACAATGGAATGTCCAAGGCGTTGTGGTGCGTCATAAATGGACGAGCCGATGCTCCACCAGGTATTGCCTGCAAAATGGGTGTTTCGACTTCCATGTATCCAGCTTCGTTGAAGAAGTGACGCATGGCGTTGAATAACTTTGTTCTTTTGACAAAAACTTCTTTTACTTGTGGATTCACGACTAAATCAACATAACGTTGACGGTAGCGCAATTCAGGATCTGTAAAGGCATCGTGAACGTTTCCTTCCGTATCTGTTTTTGGGAGCGGAAGTGGACGCAGGGATTTACTTAACACGGTAAAGGACTGTACGTGAACGGAAATTTCACCTACTTGTGTTCTAAACACGTATCCTCTCACACCGATAAAATCGCCTAAATCGAGTAGTTTTTTGAATACTTCATTGTAAAGTGTTTTGTCTTCATCCGGACAAATTTCGT
>JBEDCT010000094.1:0-8432 GCA_041176665.1 Bacteroidota bacterium
TATTCCAAGGTTCGCTTTGGATGCAATTCAATGATTTTTGTCCAAGTAGCAAATAATTTTTCTTTTTCGTTTAGACTCTTCGCCGCCATCACATACATGGAAGCAACACGTCCATATAAGATGGGATGTAAGTCCTCACGGAGCGAAGGAATGCGTTTCAAATGCGCCGATGTAAGTTTCTTACCGTTCAGTAGATCTTTCCACACCAACACACCGTTCGTAAAAATCAAGGATTCTTCGTCGATGCCAGGAAGTTGATTGACATACGAAATCCATGTTCCGTATTTTTTGTTTAATCCGGAATAATCTACGAACATCTTCAACACCAAATCGCGAAAAAGAGGAATCTTTAGCAGTTCCCTTTCAAAAGCTTCGTCATGGAAAAAACGAAATTGGCGTCCAACCACAACCCCAATTTTTAGCGCGATTTCATACGGCAAGTTGGCGAATGACCATTCCTCTTGGGATAAAATGATGCGCAAGGTGCTGATGTCACGACGGTAAATTAGTTCCCGCAACAACACTGAAAAAGAATACGAAAAATCATCCTTTTGATAGAAACGATATTTAAACATTTCCACCAATTTCGTTGCTTCTTGGGTATCGACTCCCAAAAATAAGTTCTCCCATTTGGGCCATTCATCCACAGAGTGAAAACGAATGGTGAAATCGTGATAGGAAGAAAATCCGATGAACTTGGCAAAAGCATCCAAAGTTGATATCCGAGGTTCACGGTATTCTATCAAAGCATACAAACGTCGTATGGTGTTGTATGAAATATTGATTCCGGTTTTAATGTAGAGTTCTTGAGCGAGCCCTTCACAGTGCTTTCTTTTTTGAATTTTATGTCCAAAAACTTTCTCTACTTCTAACTTTAAATCCTTAATCACAAGTCAAATGTACCAATTGTGTACCTTTTTTCCGTAAGTTTTGCTTTATTTTTGAAATTATCAATTAGATTAAGTACTTCAACACGTAAATATGCTTAAAAAAATTACTTTCTTCATTTTCTTGGGATTACTTACAACGAGCTGCTCTAGAAAGGCCAGTGATTATTCTACTCTTGTTTCTACTTACAAAAATAGCCTGTGCGATACGATGAATTCGTCCAAACTATCTCAGGAGGAACGGGAGAAAGGCTTAGAAAAATTAACCTCCATAAAGAATGATTGCCGAAATGCTTTGATGTATTTAAAACAGGAAGAAAAGGAAAAATTTAATCAGATGATCTCCGAAGCCGAACGTGAAGTGGCGAAAGGCAACTGTAACTAAAGATTACTTTTCAGACAATACTTGTTCCATCGTTTTCAAAAATGTCTCGGGTTCCTGCGCTCCACTTACCGCATATTTTCGATCAAAGACAAAAAAGGGTACTCCTCTGACACCAAACTGTTGTGCAAGTTCGAGATCCGCTTCTAGTTCATTCGAATAGTGTGCGCCGAGTATTTTTACATCTAACGCAGTGGCGTTCATTCCTACTTCTGTTGCCAATTCAACGAGGATATTCACATCATCCGTATTTTTTCCCTCCACAAAATACGCTTCAAATAAACGTTCTTCCATTTCATGCTGGAATCCTTGTACGCGCGCCTCGTGTAGCAATTGGTGTGCTTTCGTGGTATTTGCGAGCACGACCTGATCAAAATGGTAATCGAGTCCGATAGCCTTCCCTGAATCCGTAATTTGAGCCATCATTTGTTGCGCTTGTTCTTCTGGAAATCCCTTGATTTCAGCTAAGTATTGAAAGATAGATACGTTTGGATCCGTTTTTAATTCTGGATTCAAAAGGAACGTTTTCCATTCAATTTGAACATCCTCTTTTCCACTAAATTGGGCAAGTGCCATATCAAACTTGCGTTTACCCATGTAGCAATATGGACAAGCAACATCACTCCAGATTTCTATTTTCATGTGATCTTTATTTTGGTCGAAAGATATTATTGTTTCCTTTCTCGCGTTGATTTGCCACGAATTTACGGAAAAGTAGCGCCATGCTTTCAACATTTATGCGCAAATCTTGTTTTACTAAAAACTACACACCATGGGACTTGTGCGCATTGATCGACCGCAAATTGAACAGATGGGAAAAATCCATCGCTTAAACCTGATCAATAGCTGCACGGGATATAAATCTGCGAATTTAATTGGAACGATTTCAAATTCTGGCAAAACCAATGTCGCTGTTTTCTCTTCTGTTACGCACCTTGGAAGCGATCCAGCGTTGATCGGATTCATTATTCGTCCAAGCTTTACCCCGAGAAATACCTATTCGAATATCAAGGAATATGGATACTTCTCCATCAATCACATTTACAACGACATCATTGCCGAAGCGCATCAGTCCTCTGCAAATTATTCAGCTGATGAAAGTGAATTTGAACACACCAAGTTGGAACCCATCTACCACGGAGGTTGTCCGGTTCCTTTTGTCAAAGGAAGTCCCGTTAAACTGCTTTGTAAATTCGTGAATGAATACCTCATCAAAGAAAATGGATGCATGCACATCATCGCCTCAGTTGAAGCAATCTTCTACGAAGAAGAACTCCTCGACAGCGAGCACCATTTGCAATTGGAAAAAGGAAAGGTAGTGACCATTTCAGGACTGAAAGCCTATTCCCTTCCTCATCTTCTGAATGAATTTCCGAAAGCTATCGTTCCGAAAACGAAATAACTCACTTCACTTCCACACCGAATTCTCTGAATCGCGCGAGCAACATGTCTAATTCGTAGGTGCGGTAAATGTATAATTCTGCGACCATGTAATTGGGGTGATCCACTACTATGCGCTGACTTCTGTGTAACAAGCGAGCACGCACATAGGACATCGCCCAATCAGTAAACTTAATGCGGATGTATTCTGGCTCACTGTCCTTAAAGCGCGCCACCCCCAAACAATGCTTGAAATAATCTTTTAATCCAACTTTGTGCGCTAAATCTGCATGATGAAATTGAATCGTTCGCACACTTAAATTCCCTTCCTCACTTTCCAACTGAGCCGGCGCAATGACATAATCTTCAATCATATCAAAGGCAAATATTTTGATTGTCCGCTTGAATTGATCTTCGGAGTTATCCTTGTAATCCACAGCAACTAAATAAAAACGTCCATCGTAAAATTTCACTTGAAGCGGCGCAACAATCTGTAATTTAGAACGATACGTCGTGTGAATTGGTTTGTACCAAAACTGAATCGCCTCTTGCTCAAAGATGCTTTGAACGATGTCCTTCGCAAGTGTCATCGCCTTTCCTCCATCATCTAAAGCCGAAAATGAAAAGGACAGCACAGATTCCAAAGGTGAACCTGATGCGGAATGTTCTGGATAATGTTCGAGTCCGAGATTTTTTGCCAGTTGATGCAACATGAGGGACTCCACATCTTGTTTTAGCTCCGCCTGAATTCCATCGATCTCCATTAATTGATAGAAATGGCGTTTGGAGATATTGACGTGTTTTAAGTTGAGTCCAAGTTCCTCACGGATAAACTGCAAATCTCCTTCCAAGCTTCGTCGACTGATTTTCTTTTGCTCCAACAAGGGTAATTGCTCATTCAAATGAGACAATATTTCCAAAAACGTTGCGCGCTTATTCGCTTGTCCTCGCAAGAACTGCAACAATACTTGTACCCTTCGACTTTGTGCGGTAAGTTGAAACATAGGTCGAATGTACGTTTTAATTCCGTAATAAAACTGCGGTGTACTATTTTTTTACGCTTTTGAATCTCGAAACGAAAAAATGAATATTTTTAAGAATCTAAATCTAAAACCATGGAACAACACCTACAATTACAAGCGGAAATCGATCAATTAAAGTCACAATTAACAGGCGACTTATTTTCCGACATGGACATTAAGGATTCTATTCACAACTTGGAAATGAAGTTGAATGGTGTGCGTCCGATGGACAGTCACATCGACTGTGTCGGTTGCGGATCTTAACCGTTAATCTTTGATTCTAGAGAATCGCAGAAACTTTAGCATGAAATCCGGAAGTGGTTTCATCGGATCTCTTTTCTCGACATTCAAGAACAAGCCCCATTTCTCGACAATCGGAACTTTGAATACTTCGATCATTTCAATCAATGTTCCATCTGGATCATCGATGTAAACACAATGAACTTTCGTATTCCCCATACTCAAGGCAGATAAACTATCGCACGTAAACGGGAATCCTTTTGCCGACATGTCTTTTTCTAATTCGCGCATGCCTTTTACATCGAGGCCTAAATGAACGAATCCATAATCTCCCCAGATGCGTCCCTTGAAGATTTTTTGAGGAACTCGGTCGACTGCTTGAACCAATTCAATGTAATTTTTACCCGTTACTTTTCCGAATCCACCTCCGGTTGGCTTAGATTTTGTCAACAAAACTCTACGAAAAGTTTCTGTTCCGTTCGGCAATTCGCTCCAATCAGAAAAAACAGCTGTTTGATCATAAACGACCTCATCAAAACCTAAAATATCTCGGTACAACTTCATGGATTCATCGGCATTCTTCACCCCGATACTCAATCCTAACACACCGCCAGAATGGTGACCTGTGTTCGAATAAAACTCATTATTCTCAACAAATTGAAACAAATTCCCATCAGGGTCATTCATGAAAAATCCCTTACGTTGATCTGGACCAGCTTGAATGGATTTAGTCGGCGCCAAATCCTTAACGAATTCGTGACTAGCCTCAATATTTCGTGATTTCATTTGAACCGCATTGATTCCTAAATCACCCCAAGCGAACGTATTCAAGTTTCCTTTTCCTTTAAACGAGGTCGCTTCAATCACTTCCATCGCGCAACCACCTTGTAAATTCATGATCATACTTGCACGCTTGGTCATCGTGACACCGTGTGTGTAAACATCCATTAATGGAGCTGCCTGAACAGAATCGAAAAAGGGAATATCCATTCCAAACAATTTTCGGTAAAGTGGAAGAATTTTATTCATGTCACTTACAGCTACTCCGATGTGCTGCATGCCATTCACGTTGACGTATGTTGACTTCATGCTGTTCAATCTATTTTATTTCAAACTAAATTCATGTGTTTTTCTCAAAAAAGCAAGTGTTTCCGCTTCCTCTGATCCTTCCTCTAATTCGAGGTTGTATTCCCAGTTCGCTCTTGGCGGCATGCTCATGAGTATGGACTCTGTTCGACCCCCGGAATAAATCCCGAATTTCGTTCCACGATCGTGTAGTAAGTTGAATTCAACGTACCTTCCTCGACGCAAGGCCTGCCAATTCAATTCCTGCTCACTAGCTTCGTTCAAAGTAATGGAATCCACTTGGTGCTTGTATGCCTTCGGGAAGAGGTGTCCAAGAGCTATGCAATATTGAAAGATTTCATTTTTCGTCAGGCCGCAGGTTTCATCCAAATGATCGAAGAAAATTCCACCAATACCACGCGACTCTTCACGGTGAGGCAAGTAGAAATAACGGTCCGCCCATTCCTTGAATTTCGGATAAAATTCACTAGAAAACTGGTCTGACGTTTCTTTTAATTGCTGATGAAAATCGACCGCCAATTTTTGATCTACGTAATGCGGTGTTAAATCGATTCCTCCGCCAAACCAATAGGTCGTTCCATTATCTAATTCAAAATAACGGACATTCATGTGAATAATGGGATGTCTTGGGTGATTTGGATGCAAAACAATCGAAACTCCCGTCGCAAAAAAGTGTTCGCCTTCGAGATTCAACTGCTTTTTCATCGCGACCGAAACAGGTCCATGCACCGCTGAAAATGCCACTCCCGCTTTTTCAAAAATGCGTCCATGACTCATCGTTCGCGTAAATCCACCGCCACCTTCTTCACGTGTCCATGGGTCTTCCATAAACCTTGCTTGACCATCAATTTCCTCTAAGGCTTGACAGATGTGCAACTGTAATCCTCTGTAAGATTCCTCTATTTCTTTACGCGTCATGTTTATTCCGGCTTCGATTCAAATCCTTTAAAATCTAAAATATATCCAGCAGTATTTTGAAAACCATTGCCTACTCCTTGTTGAAGAAGTTGGTAATTACTGATGATTCCTGTTTGCTTATTTGTTTGACTAAGTAACTGACGACCAATCATGAGCGTAACATCGTATCCTAAACAAGCCATTTTTGTCAAATCGGATGTATACACTTTACGGTATTTTTTGTGCAAGGTCATGACGCTCGGTGAATGGTACGAGAAATAACTTGGACTCGCATACGTGAATGCGTAGGTATTTGCGAGGGTTCCACTCACTTCCTTCCATTCCAACCATTCTTTTAGTCCATAAATGTGAACATGCTCATTCGATTTATATTTCTCCAACAAAGACAGCACCTTTGCTTTATCGGAACTGAGTACGATATAGATGATGTCATCATTCATAAATTCATACTGCTTGTAGTTTTTCCACGTTGCTTCGATGATCTTTGCTTTCGAAACAGAAGAAGGGACATTTCGAAATGCCGTTAAAAACAACTGATCCATCTTCATGTCGATCTCCGACTCGCCTTTAATTAAAACAACCGTTTGATTCACAAAGTGATGATGCACACTCAAGGCCAACTGCTCCATGAGATTCGCTGAGGAGGGAGAAAGGCAAATCGCATTCGGATTGCCAATCAACTCACTTTCCTTCATTGCAACTGGGAAGGCCACGGTCAGTTCATTCTTGCGGGCAAAAGCGCTAACCATTTCGGCTTCTCGCTGTTGTAATGGAGCGAAAATAATATCCATATTGAGCAACTCAGGTTTCGCTAAAATCGCACTTAGATTTTCAGTCGCAGATTCGTAATCATATACGTGAAAAACGGCGTTTAAACCGAGGTGCGTCAATGAGTCCATCGCTAATTTTGCTCCCATGTAGTACTCTAAAGCCGCACTGGAAACAAAACGATTAAAAGTTGCCGTGGAATCTAGGTTCAATGGAAGGAAGAGAGCGATTTCAAAGGATTTTCGCGCTGGAAACTGCAACTCATCGGTTCTTTCTTCTACTTTTTTGGGTGGGACAGGACGAATTTGAACGCGTTCAACTTTTTCCTTTTTAACCGGAATCCGGACGGTTTGCCCCGGACTCACTCGGCTGGATGAAAGGTGATTCAAGGCTTGAAGCTCAGGCACCGGAACCATGAAACGTTTGGACAAGGTATACAATGATTCTTGCGGCAAAACCACATGAGAAATCACTTCATCCGAAAACGAAATGCTAAACTTCGCTCGCGCAACTTCACTTGGTTTTGGGATTTCTTGTTGCATCACCTCGACAGATGTCGAAGTTTCATCCGTCTGAATACGTGCTATGGCATTGGGAATCGTTAGACGTTGATTTAACTTTAGTCCATTTTTCGTAGTTGGATTGTACTTCATGATCGAATCCATCGATACATCATACAATCTTGAGACGGAATACAAGGTTTCCTTTTGAACGACGGTATGTTTGACCGTTCTACGTTGAACTGGAATAAAAACCACTTCTCCGGTGGTTAATCCACGTTCGATTCCGGGATTCATATTTAGGATGTCCTCAGCCGGACAAGCATACATTTGTTGTAATCCGTAGAGGTTATTGCCGTCAGCAACGGTATGAACATAACATTTCTTTCCTTCTCGTTCTGTGATTTGTGCGTATTGTTGTCCATGGACAAGCAAAGCGCTCAACAACAAAAAGAACAACAAGGATTTTTTCATGAAACGAAGATTATTCCCATTCGATTGTTGCAGGTGGCTTGGAACTAATGTCGTAGGTTACGCGGTTAATTCCTTTCACCTGATTGATGATTCTGTTCGATATTTTCGCTAGGAATTCATAAGGTAAGTGACACCAGTCAGCAGTCATTCCATCTGTAGATGTTACCGCTCTTAGTGCAACTGCATTTTCATACGTTCGTTCATCACCCATGACACCAACCGATTGAATCGGTAAGAAAATCGCTCCTGCTTGCCAAACATCATCGTATAATCCGTCTTCTTTTAGTCCATCGATGAAAATCGCATCGACATCTTGCAAAATGCGCACTTTTTCAGCGCTCACTTCACCTAAAATACGTATACCAAGTCCTGGACCTGGGAACGGATGACGACCAAGAATGCGCTCATCGATTTCTAGTGAACGTCCAATTCGACGCACCTCATCTTTAAACAACAAACGCAAAGGTTCTACGACCTGTAATTTCATGTAATCTGGAAGTCCACCAACATTGTGATGAGATTTTATCGTTTGTGAAGGTCCACCCGTAGCAGAAACGGACTCAATCACATCTGGGTAGATGGTTCCTTGTCCGAGCCACTTCGCCCCTTCCACTTTCTTCGATTCTTCGTCAAAAACGTCAATAAATACTTTGCCAATCGCTTTGCGTTTCAATTCTGGATCTGTTAATCCGCTTAAAGCTGCATAGAATTGACTCGAAGCATTTACTCCTTTTACGTTTAAGCCCATTCCTTTGTAGGACTCCAATACAGACTC
>JBEDCT010000095.1:0-4663 GCA_041176665.1 Bacteroidota bacterium
ATATTGAAATCATCCATTGAAGTTTCGTACGAATCGTTGTCGTTATCCACAAGATCTTCGGAAAGTTCATCTTCACGGCTTACTGGACGTAGAATATTCGTTTTAGAAACGTTTAAACGAATTTCTGAACGAATGGTGCCGTCTTCGTGTTGAAAGGCTTTAGAAACAGGGGAACCAATGACCTCTACCATCGTTCCACGTTTTAAAAAGTCTAAAATACGCATATTGGCCCCATCACGCTTCCAGATTGTGCAATTTACCCAAGTGGTCTTGGTTTTCACTTCTCCTGTACGCTTGTCCTTCCAGTTTTTATTGTGTGCGACCGGAAAGTTAATGGCAATGATGCCACGATCCATTGTTCTAGTCAATGCATCTTTCCCGATGTTACCAATCAACCTTGTTTCAAATATTGTTGCCATGGATCTATGTACTTTTCACTTTAACGTTCCGAAAAGTATAAAAAATTCCGCAGAACAAAGATAATAATCTGATTTTCTGTCAGTTCTTAGTGCTCGTGTCCGTTTGGACCATGTGCATGTCCGTGTGCGATTTCTTCCTCAGATGCCTCACGTACTTCTAATACTTCACCAACAAAATGCAAATCCGTTCCAGCTAATGGATGATTGAAGTCCATTTTGACATTTTCCGCATCCACTTCAACAATTTTACCACGCAATTGATTCCCGTCGTTATCGCTCATTGGAACCAACGCACCAACGTGAAACATTTGTTCATCAAATTTTCCTTCTTCGTCATGGAAAATGTTTGTTGGAATCATCGCCATGTGCTGTGGATCATGATCACCATAAGCGTTTGCTGCAATGATATGAAAATCAAATGCATCTCCTGCCGTTTTATCCGCTAAATTCTCTTCGAACTCAGGAATTAAACCTCCAACTCCATAAAGGAATACCAATGGATTTGTTTCGTTTGTTTCTTCAATCTGCTCACCAGTTGAATGATTTGATAGTTTGTATTTTAACGTAACTACCTTGTTTGCTGAAATTTGCATACTCAATTGTTTATTTAAGTTCAGTTGTCGCTTCCGACTGATTATTTACGTAATAATGTTTTCACAAAGTTTGGTGTGGCAAACGTTGCAAAATGAATGTCCTCGTTGTAATAACGCAATCCTTGGTCCGCAACGAACTGACGGATTTCATCTACATTTTGAACATTTTTCGGATGACAATTCCCTTTGATTCCATATTGGAAACTCCACATACCAGTAGGGTAGGTAGGAACAAAGAATAATCCAACAGGTGCATTGTTTTCACCGAAAATTCCTTGTAAAGTATGATTCAATTCAGCAAATGCTTTCTCGTTGAATTTTGGAGACTCTCCTTGAGCAACTAAAATCCCTTCTTCCTTTAAGGCATTGTAGCAATTCGTGTAAAATTCTACAGAAAATAATCCTTCAGCCGGACCAACTGGATCAGATCCATCAACGATGATGATGTCGTATTCACCTTGTTTTGCATTTTTCACGAACTCAATTCCATCGTCTACAATTAGTTCCAAACGTGGATCGTCAAATGAAGCAGCGATTTTTGGCAAATGCACTTTACATGCTTCTATCACTTCTCCGTCAATTTCGACCATTGTTACATGCTCAATATTGGAATGACGTAAGACTTCTCTTACTGTTCCACCATCACCACCACCAATTACCAAAACGTTTTTCGCGTTAGGTAAAGTAAATAGGGAAGGATGAGAAATCATTTCATGGTAATGGAATTCGTCCTTTTCTGTTGTCATCACCATATCGTCCAAAGCCAACATTTTACCGTATTTTAAGGACTCCAAAATGCGCACACGTTGGAATGGAGATTGAACATCTACCATGACATCACCTGTAAAACGTAAGGATAATGCTTGATCTTCGTCCTTGTCTGTAAACCAAACGTTGCGTGTATAGAACTCAGGATTTCTCCATTCAGCTGCTTTTTCACGAGCAGAAGAAATATCGAAATCATTGCGTTGTAATAAATTCACAGATCCTCTTTTCAATTCAATCGCTGAATAAGACTTTGAACCGAAACATTCTTTCAAGTGATCGAAAGAAATCCACGCATTCATTTCACCACAAGTGAATAAATCAACTGCTGCGTAACCATATTCTGGCCAAGTATGAATCGCTAAATGACTTTCTTGGATTACCACGACACCAGAAACTCCATATGGAGAGAAATGGTGAAAAGTAGAGTTAATCACTGTTGCACCAGCCTTTTTTGCTGCTCCAACCATGTCTCGTTCAATTGCGGCAACGTCGTTCATGACGTGTGGATCGCAATTCATAAATTCTACTAAAATGTGATTTCCTAATGCTGTGCTCATGCTAAATGTTGTTGTTTAAGTGAAAAAGTGGCGCAAATTTACGGAATTCCGATAGATTTTAACGTGATTTAAGTGACATTTAATGGAATAGCAGGAAATTCATCGAGATTTAATGGGACAACAACTAGTTTTTTAAGAAGCGAAGCTTATCAATACTAAGTTTTATTCGTGCTTGACCAAAGATAACCGAGAGTTGTTTGCCTTTCATTTCCTCCACAACACCAATGCGATTCGTTTGAATCAACTGGACTTGGGAACCAACTTTGATTAATTCTTGTTGATAGGTTTCCACTTTCTCAATTTGTTTCTTCGTTGGCTTTTTCGGCTCAATCGTTTCTTGCTTTTTGATTTCCGTTTTGGATTTCTCCATGCGGAGGAATTGCGTTAGCTCTTGAAATAAAACAGCATTCACGTCTTTTTTGCGCGATTTCGCATTGAATCGCTCGATGAATTGCAGCATTTTTTTTCCGGCTTGTAATTGCTTGCTATTCACTTCCGTGATTTGATTGACTTGCGTTAAGCGAGTATCCAATTTAGATTCCTTGGACTCGTATTCTGCTTTGGCACGAATAGCTTCGGTGGAAACTCGGTCGAATTTATTGGACTTCTCGATGAGCTGATTACGTTCTTTCTGTAAGGAATTTAATAAGGTGTCCAACTTCACCTTCTTTTGATCCAATCTACTTTTCGCATCTTCAATCAATTCCTTAGATATGCCATTCATTTGAGCAACTTCAAAGGTAAACGAACTACCAGGTTGTCCGATGGAAAACTGATATAAGGGCTGTAGATTCGTTTCATTAAACAACATACATCCATTCTGCGCATGTGGCAATTCACTTGCCCTTAACTTGATGTTCCCATAATGGGTTGTGATTACACCAAAGGATTTCAATTTGTAAATTTGCTCGAAGAATACTTCTCCCAAGGCGCCCCCTAATTCTGGATCAGAACCAGTTCCAAATTCATCCAAAAGCAATAAAGATTGGTGATTTGCTACCTCTAAAAAGTACTTCATTCTTTGCAAACGGTAAGAGTATGTACTTAATTCATTTTCAATAGATTGATTATCTCCAATATCTGATAGTATACTGCTAAAAAAACACATGATACTGTTTTCACTGACTGGAACTAACAATCCAGCTTGAAGCATCATTTGGAGAAGTCCAATCGTTTTCAGCGTGATGCTTTTACCACCGGCGTTTGGACCAGAAATCACCAATAATCGCGACGATGGACTCATGGCAACCGACTGTGGAAATGTAGATTTCCCAGAGCTTTGGTTTGACTTCCACAAAATAGGGTGGAAGGCGTCCTTTAAATGAAATCCTGTTGTTTGCCCAATGGATGGTAAATTGGCATTTAAATCCAGTGCCAGTTTACATTTAGCGTTGATGAAATCCAATTGAACGAGCAATTTTTGATAGGCTTCAATCAAGGGTTTGAAGTACGTAATGGTTGCCGTTAACACTTGCAAGATGCGGTGAATTTCCTTGCGTTCATCATCGAAAAGGAATTCGAGTTCATTGTTTAACGGAACGTTCACGACTGGTTCGACAAATGTCAAGCTGCCCGTTTTACTCGAACCATGAATGTTCCCAGGGACTTTTCGCTTGAACGTAGATTGAACGGTTAATACGCGTCGATCATTAATGAATCCTTCGAGCGTTTCACCAAGTACTTTGTCCTTATTGTATTTGCGTAATTCACGGTCAAAATTTCGGTTAATTTGCGCTCGCAAGGAACGAATTCGTCCGCGGATTTCTTTTAATGCTGGTGAAGCATCATCTTTTACATTTCCAGCGCGATCAAAGACTTTGTCAATCTCCGTGAGGATATCTTTTGTAAAGTAAACATCACTGGTCAATTCCTTTAATAGCGGATAATTGAAAATGGCTTTATCGAAGAACTGAATGATGTGATTGACTAAATCTGAAGCTTGGTATAAGCGTCTAAATCCTTCGATTGGAATTACCGCTTGTTGAATTCCCAATAAACGAATTTCCGTTTCCAGTTCTTCAAAATCCAATGCTGGAAATTTCTCACCATGAATACGAACGGATTTAAATTCGTTTAAACGATTCAAATCAATACGTATTTGTTTGAAGCGATTTCCAGGTGTTAATTTTTGCGCGGTAGCTCTTGCACTTGGACCCACACAAAAAGATTCCAACCATTCGCGAATGAGTTCAAATTCTAAATCGTTTAATGTTTGTGCGTCCGTGGTAAGCATAGAACAAAGTTAATGTAATTGGAATAATGTCGTAGTTACATCAGTGAAACAACGAAAGTTGATTTGGGTTCATTACTTTGAGAACTTTGATAT
>JBEDCT010000096.1:0-5674 GCA_041176665.1 Bacteroidota bacterium
CTGGTGTTCCACCAGAAACGGTTAAATCAACCACCCCATTTTGTTGTCCGAAGCAAATCACATTGTTATTCTGTCCAGTGACTGTCAATGGACTCGATGGTTGTTCAACTGTAAACGTCAAAAACAAACCACAACCAAGTACATCGTCCACATTCACAAAATAATTTCCAGTGGAAAGGTTTGTTATGTCTTCTGCGATTGCACCTGTACTCCAATCAAACACATATCCTGGCATTCCTCCACTTGGGGATAAATTTATGGATCCATCTGCTCCTCCGAAACAATTTACAGAATCTACTGAAGCGCTTACCACAACTGTATTCGATGGATCGATTACGATTACGGTTAAATTGGCAACACAGGCATTATTATCCGTTACTTGAACAACATAGGTTCCACTCGATAAGCCCGTGATATCTTGATTAGTTGACCCATTATTCCATAAATAAGAATAAGCTGGTACGCCTCCTGAAACTGTTAAATCAATGGCTCCACTGATTGTACTCATACAAGATGCATCCGTATGTGTTTCCGTTAAATTCAATCCAGATAGAGGTTGTAAAATGGTAATTACTAAAGTATCTGTACAGTTATTTGCATCAAGGGCAATTACACTATAGATACCTCCTCCGACATTTGTAAGATCTTCTATCGTTGATCCATTATTCCATTCGTAGGTAAATGGAACCGATCCTCCCGTAACAGTTAAGTCAATCGTTCCTGTTGTATCTCCAAAACAAAGCACATTTGTATGAACCTCACTCATCAAAATTGGATTCGACAAATTAATTAAGGTGACAGAAAGAGAATCTTGACATCCATTGGCGTCTTCCACTTGAAGTTGATATGTACCTGCTGGTATTGACGTCAAATCCTCGGTGTAAACAAAATTACTCCAAGCAAAAGAGTATGGGGTTGTACCACCGATTGCCGTAACATCAATATTCCCTGTTGCAGCACCGAAACAATATATATTATTGTGCACTTCCGATAAATTCAAAGGCGCAAGGGGCTCAATAATGGTATAACTTGATGTCAACGTACAGTTATTGTTATCTGTGATTAGAACTGAATAGTTCCCAGATGGCAATCCTGAAATATTTTGAAGTGTACTCGAATTAGACCATGTATAAGCATATGGTAATGTTCCTCCTGAGACACCAATATTAATAGCTCCGGTTGATTGACCTAAACATCCAATAGGGGTTACTAGACCCGAAATGGACAGAGGTGCAACCGGTTGAGAGATCGAAACCGTATATTGGGATGTACAGTTATTATTATCGGTTATGAAAACTTCGTACGAACCGACAGGCAAATTAGATAAATCCTGAGTTGTAGCTCCCGTATTCCATGCGTATGCATAACCTGGAGTACCACCAGAAACAGATAGGTCTATGGACCCTGTTGATTCACCATAGCAAAGTACATCGGCATGTGTTTCTTGACTATTGATAGGAGCTGCGGGTTGACTAACGAATTGCTGAATAGAATCTTGACAACCATTTAAATCGGAAACTTGCACTGAATACGTAGTTGAAGATAAACCATTGATATTTTGAGTGACCTGACCATTAGTCCAAATAAAGGTATAAGGGAATGTTCCGCCTGAAGCACTTAAATTTACAGATCCAGTAGAACCTCCAAAACACAATACCGGTAAGGAAGTTGTAGATAATTGAATGTCAGCTGGCTGCGTTAAAGTAATTGTGTTGTTAGCGCTACAACCATTCAAATCAGTTATTGTGACAGTATACGTTCCAGCGATTAGCCCAGTCGCAGCGGCATTTGTTTGTCCATTCGACCACAAATAAGTGTAAGGTGCTGTTCCGCCCGTTGCTGAAGCTAAAACTGCTCCATCTGCAGCATTGAAACAAGAGATATTTTGTCCATTGAAATTAGATGTAATTACAACAGCAGAAACCAATGTGTCCGGTTCTGTGATTGGGAAAATGGTGTCATTTACACAAGTATAAGAATCTTGAACAGTGATGGTATAAAGTCCTGGACTTAGGTTATTGATGGTTGAACTCGTATTTCCGTTGGACCATAAATAGTTAATTGGTTGACCTCCTGTAGCTCCAACGGTGATGGTTCCATTATCGGAATTGTAGCATGAGCTATTACTTGTACTTAGTAAGTTTATTAATGGGGTTGGATTAATCACAACTGATTCAGTCAAATTACTAAAGGTACAAGTGGACCCCGAAAATGAAATCGTTAAGCCATAAGTCCCCGCATTGTTCGCGGTGATGTTTGGAATAGATGGATTTTGAAGTGTTGAATTAAAACCATTTGGACCTGTCCAAGCATAATTCGCCCACACAGAATAAAGCGAAGTTAGGTTTAAGGTATCTCCCACACAAAGCGGAGGATTCGATCCGATGTCCACAACCGGACAACCAGATGTATTTATCGTCACCAAATTGTTGGCAGAGGTAGCACATCCGAGGGCATCATAGACATTTGAAGCACCATTATTTGTGACGGAATTATTAGACAAGACACCTGTTCCGAAAATATAGGCTTTGTTTTCAAGCGTACTATCACAAGCCAAAATAAGACAGTCGTTTACTACCACCACTTGAAAACGTACAGAAGAACTATCGGCACCATTTATGGAATTAATCATTTGACCACCAATAGTCGATGTTGCTCCGGTTCCAACGCGCATTTTAATTACACGGTTAACTGCATCATATTCCGCTTGATCATCAGCTGCGGCATCCGTTTTTGGACCCGTAAACGGTCCGTTCAAATAAGAAATGGAATTTGGAACATAATTCGTTCGAATATCTAAAGTATCCGTTATCAAGGTGTTTAAAGAGATATCGGAACCAATATTTTTTCCAGTAACAGTGTACTCTAGAATATCGCCAGGAATCACCGCGCCACCATTTAAGTCGTTTACGGTAACCGATGCACGAAGATCCGGCTCGTATATATCAATAGCAGAAGTGAGTACGCGGGTAATGATTGTTTCAGAGGAAGTGGTTACGCGGATATTTGCAGATGTTGAATTATTTCCTAAATAATTTTGCGCACCATTATTTGGAAGATAGATGGAGGCGTCATATCCTAAATTATTGTTGTTATTTGGAATTCTGAAAGGAGTCAATGCACCACCGTAGGCGATGGTACTATTAAACATATCCGTGGCATTATGCAAGGCATCTGAAACTTGGACATAATTTGTTGCCACACCATTGAATAGCAATTGGTCTCCCGTTTGGTTTCGGTCCCCATCGTAAGCGACCACACCTAATTCAAAGTTTACGGCTCCACTGATTGGCGTTAAGAACCCAGAAACAGGAATAGTAACCGTATTCGAATTGAAGCCTTGACTCACATTTGCAAGTCCATCAAAAACAGTTAAGTTTTTATACGATTGCGCCGTGTTTTTGTAGACAACCACAATCGTCCATCCTCCCCAAAGGTTGGTTGAGTTATTTTGAGTTACCAAATTGGCTAAGGTAAATCTTGCTTTGATTCCAGCAGATTGAACGATTGATGTAATGTTTTTGTAACAGAAATAAGAAACTGTTCCTGTGTAAGCTAGTGTTTGATCGGCAGCTAAATCTTGGTAGGCACCGCTGTTCACCTTCAGCTTTACGTTGCTTCGATTCGCGTAGTTCGTTGTTGAGGTCGTTATTTTTGCTCCCCAATACAATCCTGCCCACAAAATCTCACTACAATTATCCAAATTTAGACTATCAGAAGAAGACATGAATGTACTTGCATCGCCATCCATATCAATGTAGCTCATCGTAAAGCTATTGTTTTGTCCTGATCCTGCGGGAGGAAATTCTGCCTTCGCAGTATTACATGAAGATGAAGCCGAATTACAAGAAACGGAAGCATTGGAGATGAAACGTAATCCTCCTTTTTGGGAAGTCTGATACCTTATGCCAAAAGGGAAAATAACTTGAGATTGGACAGCAGTAATTCCGAGTCCTCCTAATATAGAAAGAACAAAAAACAAAAATCTAAGACGGAAGAAAGAGTAATTTTTCAATTCATTCATAGCTTTTAGGAGAGTTTATAGCTTGATTATAACGATTTTGGAGCTAAAAGGTTGCCAAATATTAGATTTGTTTTACATCTTTTACTTGCGCTTGATTATAAAGGAATATTTCCATGCTTTTTCTTAGGTAGGGTTTCCGCCTTTTTTTCCAACATTTTATACCCATTGATTAATTTTTGTCGCGTCTCATTGGGAAGAATAACATCATCAATGATGCCTCTTTCTGCAGCGCGATATGGGTTGGCAAATGTCTCAGCGTATTCTGCTTCTTTTTCCAACCATTTTTCTTGTGGATTCTCAGCGGAAGAAATATCTCTTTTGAAGATGATTTCAGCGGCACCTTTGGCACCCATCACCGCAATTTCTGCAGTTGGCCATGCAAAACTTAAATCTGCACCTAAACTTTTGGAATTCATGACGCAATAAGCACCACCATATGCTTTTCTGGTAATTACGGTAATTTTTGGCACCGTTGCTTCAGCAAATGCATACAATAACTTCGCACCATGCGTAATGATTCCGCGCCATTCTTGATCTGTTCCAGGTAAGAATCCAGGAACGTCTTCTATTACCAGTAAAGGAATGTTAAATGAGTCACAAAAACGAACAAAACGTGCACCTTTTCGAGAGGCATCAATGTCTAATACTCCCGCCATTGAAGCTGGTTGGTTCGCTATAATTCCGATGGTTTTCCCTTCTAAACGCGCAAATCCAACAACGATATTTTTTGCGAAGTCTTCCTGAACTTCTCTAAAGCTTGCGTCGTCGATGATACAATCGATAACTTTTTTAATGTCATATGGTGTATTGGTGTTATCGGGGATGATTTTTTCAATGTTTGTTAATTTGGACTGCGTAAATTCAAAAACACTCGGTTCTGGAGCTAATTCGTATGAATTCTGCGGTAAAAACGTGATTAAATCGCGTGCTTTCTTAATGCACTCCATATCATTGGTTGCCGTAAAATGATTGACACCAGATTTTTCAGCATGAGTCTTCGCTCCGCCCAAATCTTCTGAAGTTACTTCTTCGTGCGTCACTGTTTTTACCACGTTTGGACCTGTTACGAACATGTAGGATGTTTCCTCCACCATAAAAATAAAGTCTGTCAAGGCTGGTGAATATACCGCCCCACCTGCACAAGGACCCATAATTAGGGAAAGTTGTGGAATGACGCCTGAGGCGCGTGTATTTCTAAAGAAAATATCTGCGTAACCACTTAAGGAAACAACGCCTTCCTGAATTCTCGCGCCTCCTGAATCATTCATTCCAACGATTGGTGCTCCATTTTTCATGGCCAGGTCCATGATGCGACAGATTTTTGCAGCTTGAGTTTCTGATAGGGATCCACCTAACACGGTGAAATCTTGTGAATAGACGTAAACCAAACGTCCATGAACAGTTCCAAAACCAGTGATCACTCCATCACCTGGGAACTTCTGTTTCTCTAATCCAAAGTTAGTAGAACGATGTTCGACAAAAGCACCGATTTCATTAAATGATCCTTCATCAAGCAACAAAGTGACACGTTCTCTCGCCGTTAATTTTCCTTGTTGATGCTGTTTATCTATGCGTTCTTTTCCACCTGCAAGATGCAGTTCAGCTCGTTTTTGAGCTAAAAGTAAATTTCTATCCATAACTACTACTAAT
>JBEDCT010000097.1:0-4142 GCA_041176665.1 Bacteroidota bacterium
ATATGATTGATAATAATGCAATTGTTTTCATAGAATTTTTTTTTAAAATTAACAATAATTGCCTCGCTATCCAAAAACCGTGCAAAAGTTTCCCATGAATTATTTTTCACGCTATTTTCAATAAAAACAATATATTCGTTCCCTAAAACCTAAGTATATGCGACCACTAGTACTATTATTTTGTCTATTCAGCTCCTTATCTTTCTTTGCACAAACACCTACTCAAACCGTTCGCGGAAAAGTGTTTGATAACGAAACCAATTTTCCCTTAAATGCCGTAAAAATTTCCATCGATGCGAATGATGGAAAAGTGTACCGTACTTTGTCCACCACCGATGGTAGCTGGGAAATCACAAAAGTGCCAGTAGGAAAACATGAATTGAGCGCGAATTATTCATTCTACGATAGTAAGTCGATGACGATTGAAGTGAGCTCAGGACGTGAATTAATCCTACAAATTCCCTTGCAAGAAAAAATCTCTGAGCAAAATGAAGTAAGAGTCCTGACGAAAAAACACGGGGAAGTAATCAATGAAATGGCGCTTCTTTCTGCACAACAATTTAGCGTGGAAGAAACGAACCGTTACCCAGGTTCCCGCATGGACCCAGCTCGTATGGCTTCGAACTTTGCTGGAGTAAATGGTGCGGATGATTCGCGAAATGACATCGTTGTCCGAGGAAATTCTCCACTTGGAGTCATTTACCGTGTGGAAGGAATCGATATTCCAAATCCAAATCACTTCGCCATTGCAGGAAGTTCTGGTGGACCCGTTTCCATTATCAATAATAAAATGCTCGGAAACTCTGATTTCTTCATGAGTGCCTTTCCGGCAGAATATGGAAATAGTACCTCGGGTGTTTTTGACTTGAAATTGCGTAACGGAAACAACAAACAGCATGAGTTTACAGGTCAGTTTGGATTTTTAGGAACGGAATTCCTCGCTGAGGGACCTCTTTCTAAAAACGGAAAATCCTCCTTTTTAGCCATGGGACGCTATTCAACGCTGTCTATGTTTCAGTCCTTAGGAATCCAAATTGGAACCTCTGCCATTCCAATTTATGGTGACGGAGCGTTTAAATTTAATTGGCAATTGAAAAATGGCGGACAACTTTCCTTTTTCGGATTGGGTGGTGCGAGCGATATCTCCATCATGATCTCAGATAAAAAAGAATATTCGCAGGAATTTTATGGAGAGGGAGACCGCGACCAGTATTTCGGGACATCCATGTATACAACCGGACTCAACTACAAGAAAACCTTAAGCGAAAAAACCTACATTTCTTCTACGCTAGCGTTTTCGCAAGAAGAGCAGCACACGAATCACAATTACTTAAGAGGACGTGAAGTAGATACTTTGACACAAACCATTCAGTTCGACACCATTTATGCCATGATGGCATACAAATACACAATTCGTAAATTGTCAAGTTATACAGCTGTGAATCACAAAATCAATAAGCAACATTTAATCAAAGCAGGAATTATTTTAGATGTGATGAACATGAATTTCTTGGATTCTTGTTTGTCTGATTTAGATGATGAAAATACATGGCAAGTACGTTGGAACTACCAAGGAACAGCGGCTTTAATCCAACCATTTGTACAGTGGAAATGGCGCATCAATGACAACATGGACTTCTCCGCTGGACTTCATGCGCAGTACTTTACCTTGTCGAATAGTGTAAGTCCATTAGAGCCGCGCATCGGATGGAAATACCGAATGAAAGGCAATCAGTCGATCTTCGCCGGTGGAGGTTTACACAGCCAGACACAACCGTATTATACCTACGCTTATAATGTTCTGCCGAATCAAGCAACAAATACAGCAAGTAACATGAATGTCGGATTCACCAAAAGTGTCCATTCTGGAATTGGCTACGAAAAGTCCTTCACGAAAGGATTCAACATCAAAACAGAAGCGTATTACCAACACTTGTACAATGTGCCAGTATCCATTGCGCCATCATCGTTCTCGATGATCAACGTTGGATCCGGATTCTCTCGTTTGTTCCAAGATTCCTTGCAAAACACAGGAACGGGTTACAACTACGGATTGGAATTAACGGTTCAGAAATACTTCGACAAAACCTTCTTCTTCTTGTTCACAGGATCGATTTTCGATTCCAAATACAAAGGAAGCGATGGCGTTCTTCGCAATACTTCGTACAACGGAAATTACGTGGTGAATTTATTGGCGGGAAAAGAATTTAACATCAATGCGAAAAATACGATTGGCATTGGATTCAAAGTAACGAGAGCTGGTGGAAAACGCTACGGACTAGTGGATGTTGCGGCATCGAATGCGGCCAAAGAAATCTTGTTCTTGGATAGCGCGTTCAACGATTACAAATTCCAAGATTATTTCCGTTTGGACTTAAAAATCAGCTGGAGAAAAAATGCGGAGAAAGTGACGCATGAAATCGGTTTGGACTTAGTGAACTTATTGAACACGAAAAACCTTTTGAGCTTAACGTACAATCCTGCGATTTTACCACAGGACATGGCTAATCCAAATTACCAACCGTATAGCCAAAATACGCAACTTGGATTCTTACCGATTTTCTACTATAAAATTGACTTTAAAGTACTGAAAAAATAGTGAAATCGAAGGAACTTGGTATACTCATTGACAAACACAATTATTCGGAAAGCAGTAGTATTTTGAATTTTTACACCCTCGAAAAAGGCTATTGCAGCTTTATTTTCAAAGGAGTCAAAAAGAAAAGCAAGTCCTTAAATCAACTCGGCTTATACGAATTAAGCTACTTCAAAAGACCGGAAAGCGACCTGGGCATTATTCAAACAATGGATTATGCCTGGACGCCCTCCCATCTCTACACGCAACCGCAAAAAGTGATGCTCGTTTTTTTCATGGCGGATGTCCTCAAGCAAACCATCAAGCAACAAGGTCCAGATCCTTCGCTTTTTGATTACGTGCAAGCGCAGCTCATCGATTTAGAAACCCGCACGGATGATTTTCTCTTTCCAACGCAGTTCTTGGCGCAGTACATGCAATTCCTCGGTTACGCGCCTTTATTTGATGAAGATAACGCGAGTGCCTTCGACATCGAGCGTGGAACCTTCACCAATACGCCCAGTGGTGCGCTGTACGTGCAAGATCCAGCGCTTATTGCTTTTTTGAAAGATCAGTTTTTGAAAGAAAGTGCGGAAGAGTATCCCAAAGAGTTGGTTCGAAAAGGCTTGGATGTTTTGGTGAAATACGCGGAACTACACTTACCGAATTTCAGTTTGAAAGTAACCTTGGAGGTGATTCGAGATACGCTTTATTCGTGATTAACGCTTGCGAGCAAAGAAATCTTTGAGCAACTGTTGACATTCCGCTTCCATGATGCCATTTGTGACCAAGGTCGCTGGATGATACAAGGATTTTTCTTGCAATCCTGCACCGCGACGATCGTCCCGTGCACCAAATACCACTTTGTCGATCTGTGACCAATACAGCGCTCCTGCACACATGCAACATGGTTCTAGTGTGACAAACAAGGTACATTCCTTCAAGTATTTCGCGCCTAAATATTGAGATGCTGCGGTAATCGCTTGAATTTCCGCATGTGCCGTAACATCCGTTAGCTTTTCCGTTAGGTTGTGACCGCGTGCAATGATTTGATTTTTACAGACAATGACAGCTCCCACAGGAACTTCGTCTTGATCGAAGGCTTTTTGAGCTTCCAAATAAGCCTGCTTCATGAAATATTGGTCGTTGAACGGATCTAGCATAGCACAAGATTAGTAACAATCTGCAAAACCCACAAGCGAATGTTTAGAAGAATTTTGAGCTTTCTGTTATTCCAAGCGCCCTTCTTTTTACATTCGGAGATGAAAATGTTGGACCTCATTATTTTACTTCCACTCATCTACGGAGCATACAAAGGCTACAAACGTGGATTTATCATGTCCTTGTTTATGTTGTTGGCCGTTATTGTCGGATTATATGCAGCCTTTCATTTCACCGATGTCATTGTAAGCTATGGAAAAGAACACTTTGAGTGGAAAAGTGCCTACATTGCGCCAGTGACTTTTTTGAGTTTATTTTTAATCGTTGGAGCCGGAATTTACTTTGGTGGAAAAGTCCTGGAAAGTGTGATCAAGTTAGTGAAATTGTCCATTTTGAATAGCTTGGC
>JBEDCT010000098.1:0-7073 GCA_041176665.1 Bacteroidota bacterium
GTCCTACGCCGCCTTTGCGAAAGACTTTGGAGTAAGTGTAGAAGTTTACGACTACTTTGTGAAAATGAATTTATTCGATAAACTCATTGTTTTTGCCTTGTTTAGCTCCATCTTATTCGCATTAGTGAAGAATTTATTCATTAAAATCATTGCTATTTTATTCTTATTTATTTTTGTTTCGGGATGGTTGAGTCCAGATGCAGCTGCTAAAAATGCGGAAAGCACGACCATTTTTGCATTGACATCCCTGGTACCAACTTTGATACATGTGTATGTGTTTACCGGTTTGTTCATGTTATTTGGAGCACTGAAAAACCGCAGTGTTTCTGGAATGTGGCAGATGGTTGGATTCGTCGCGATTCCTCTTTTGCTTGTTTTTGCTATTCCGGTTGACACGAAAGCACCTCTTTCCAAATTTGGAAAGGATGCTCATTATGCGAAAGGTGATGGATTCTTTTCGACAAATGTGAGCATCATTGATCATTTCAACTTAACTGATAATCCTGTATATACCAATTCTGACTTTGTTTCTTTTGTAAAGAAGAACGACTTTAAACAAGCGAATGCGCAATATAACTTCATTTCAAAAGCGAATTTAAATGGATTAGTAGATAGCCTTTCTAAAATTCCGAACAAGGCTTATTTAATCAAGAAACAACCACTCAATCCTAATTTCCAAGTAGACAATATTTTGTTATTGTTCTCGAAAGAAGGAATGCTAGATGAGTACCAAATGAAGCCGATACCAGCCAAATTATTCACCGGATTCTCCTTAGAAAAATATGCATCTGTCGTTTATAATTCGAGCGTTGGAATCATGCTCATGCGCTTTATTGCCTTTGCTTATCTTTACCATTACTTGAATTGGTTCAGTAAAACAGAAGTTATTCGTTGGCATAAAGTACCGAAAATTCGCTTTGCCGCTGTGGTTATCCTTTGGATTGCAGCTAGTGTCTTCTACACGATGGACTACTCTTTAGGTTTAAGTGTCTTGTTCTTTTTGAGTTTCACTCATGTGTTGTTGGAATTCCCTCTGAACATCATGTCCATTGTTGGAATTGGAAAAGAATCCATGTCCATTATGAAAAATGGATTCAAAGTACCTTCAGCTGAATAATAGTTAAAAAGAAACCATCATGAAAAACGTATTTTATTTGTTGTTTTTTGTTGCATTTATCTCAAACTCACAAGTACAAGAACAAAGTTCAATCAACATGAACTTGGGAAATAGTTTAGTGACTTCGATGCCTGATGGAAGGTATATGTTGTCCGATGCCGGAGCTTCCTATTTTGCTCAACTCTCTTTGGGTTGTGTATCCAAGACATATCCTCATTATTTCTATAAAGGATTTAGTGAAAAAGTTCCAAGTGGCAGTCCAAAAGATCTTTGGCCTTCTTTCTGTGGTTGCTACGATTGGCATAGCAGTGTGCACAACCATTGGTGCATGATTAAAATTTTGAAGTTGTTCCCAAATATTTCGGAAGCTGCCGAAATGAGAATTCGTTTGAATGAAGCGTTTAATCCAGAGAAGATAAAAAAGGAGTTGGAATATGTGCGTTCACATGAAAATGGACTTTTTGAATTCCCTTACGGACAAGCGTGGGTTTTGAAAATGGCTGAAGAATTAAGTACATGGAAAGATCGCGATGCGCAACGTTGGATGAATAACCTGGCTCCGCTAAGCGATTATGTAGCGTTGGTTCATTCCATCGTTTGGAAGGAAGTTGATAAGGTCGAATTATCCGGAAGTCACGATAGTCCAGCAATGGCGCTTTCTTTTGCCTATGATTATGCTGTTCAATTCAATGATGATAAATTGAAGAAAGTGGTTTCTTCCGCAGCGATGAAGTATTATGGCAAAATTCAAAACACAAGCATCGAAAAAGAACCATACGAATATGATTTTATGTCAGCTAGTTTGTTAGTGGCCGATTTGATGCGTAAAGTCATGACACCTGAAAAATATGTGAAGTGGTGTAAGAAATTTTGCCCGAATTTATTTATTTCAACGAAGGTGAATGTGGCGCTACAAATCAAACGTACCGGAAAACACGATGGCTACGAATCTCATTGGGATGGTTATCACCTAAATCGAATTTGGTGTCTGAATGGCATGTTGAAAACGATGCCAGAAGGGACATTAGATGAATTTACCAAAGCGGAATGGGTATTAGCCATGAATCAAATGTGGGACTACGCACAAGAAAGTATTGGTAAAGGAAATTACGACATTGACCATTGGTTGTCGTCCTTCTCGGTATTCGCGTTAATCGGTTACGAGTAAATTCACTTTAATCAATACCCAGTCTAACTGTTCTTCCTTCGTGAGTTGTGAATTGTCCAATACAAGTGCATCTGGAACTTGAATCAAAGGACTTTCTGCGCGCGTAGAATCTAAGTGATCGCGTTCGGCTAAGTTCTGACGTACTTCTTCCAAAGACATCTCGATTCCTTTGGATTGCATTTCGGTCAATCTGCGCTGCACGCGAATTTCCGGATCCGCAGTAACAAATAATTTTAATTCAGCATTTGGGAAGACGACGGAGCCAATGTCTCGGCCATCCATCACAATACCACCTTGCGAACCCATTTTTTGTTGTGCTTCCACCAATTTTTCACGGATCGGTTTGTAGGAAGCAACAATCGAAACGATTCCCGCAACCTCAGGTTGACGAATTTCACTCGAAACGTCTATTCCATTGAGGAAAATATGAAGTTCTTGCTCCTTGACTTCAAAATGAATCTCCATTTTTGTCAAGTGCAAGTTGATTTCTTCTTTGTTTAATTCCCCATCTTGGATTAGTTGATGCTGTAAACAATACAAGGCAGCGGCACGGTACATAGCGCCAGAATCAATAAAAACGTACCCTAATCGCTTGGCCAGATCTTTGGCCAGTGTGCTTTTTCCACATGCTGAAAATCCGTCAATAGCAATCGTAATTCTTTTTTGATTCATGTCTCAAAAATAATTGTTTTGACTTGATTCCATCCTTCTTCCAGCTAAAGTTTGACAAAAAGTCAAAAAAAAAGCCTCCCTAAGGAGGCTTTTAAATTAATAGTACATCGCTCTTCGAACCTTCGAAATATATTTCGCAAGTCGAATCACTTGTTTTGTGTAACCGAATTCGTTGTCGTACCATGCGTATAAAACCACATTTTTTCCGTCAACAGAGGTAATCGTCGCGTTGGAGTCGAAAACCGAACAACATGTATTACCGATGATGTCGCTAGAAACCAATTCCGGATCGAATGAATAGTGAATTTGATTCACCAATTCACCATTCAAAGCGGCATCTTTAATCGCTGCATTGACATCTTCAACCGTTGTTCCTTTTCCGAGTTCTAAGCTCAAAATGGCAAGGGAACCGTTTGGAGTTGGTACACGCACTGCGTTTGCAGTTAATTTGTCTTTTAAGTCTGGAATAACCTTGGTTACAGCACTTCCTGCTCCCGTGGATGTAATAACCATGTTAATGGCTGCTGAACGTCCACGACGCACTTTCTTGTGCATGTTGTCCAATAAGTTTTGGTCATTCGTGTACGCGTGAACAGTTTCAATGTGTCCTTTTACTACGCCATATTTATCGTTCACTACTTTCAAAATAGGAGAGATAGCATTCGTTGTACAAGAAGCGGCAGAGAAAATATTTTCATTTTCAATGTCTAGACTATCTTGATTGATGCCATAAACGATGTTTGGAACTTCTTTTCCGGGTGCTGTCAATAATACTTTTGAAACTCCTTTTGCTTGAAGGTGGCGGGACAATTGTTCACGGTTCGTGAAAACTCCTGTATTATCAATGATTAACGCATTGTTGATTCCATAAATCGTGTAGTCAATATCCTCTGGATTAGACGCGTCAATCATTTGAACAATTTGACCATTAATCACTAAACTTTTGTTTTCTAAATCCTCAATAACGGTTCCTTTAAATGCACCATGCACGGAGTCGTTGCGTAAAAGGGAAGCACGTTTGATGATATCAGCATCGCTAGACCCACGTGTAACGATTGCTCTTAAACGCAATTGTTGTCCTTTTCCAGCTTGTTTGATTAACTCGCGAGCAGCTAAGCGTCCGATACGACCAAAACCGTACAATACGACATCACGTGGCTCGATTGCTTGCTGAGCTGGAAGCTTAGCAAGTTTATCCTTTAAGAATTCCGCTTTGGAAACATAGTTTGCATGTTCTGCTAACCATTCACTTGCTAGTTTTCCAATGTCCAATTTAGATGCTTTCACATCCAAGGTCATTAACGCAACTGCTAATTCAGAAGTGGTAAACACATCAATGGGTTTATTTACTACCTTCTTTGCGTACTCATGTAAATTAAGAATTTCAGAAATGGTCACATCCGTCAAGTGATTGCGGAATAACACCAATTCAATTCCTTTGTCGTACAGTAATTCACCGACCTTACTTTGCAACGTTACCGCTGCGCGCTCCTGCTCAATGTGAGAGTGAAGCTCTTTTTCATAGCCATCTTTCGATTCCATTCTTTTTTGTTTATGTTGATTGATTGTTGATTCTAAAAAAAATAGGGAAGAAAAAAAGGCTGTCCACTTTCGCAGACAGCCTTACAATGATTATCCTAAGTAGGACTTCAGTAATTTGTTTCGAGACGTGTGACGCAGTCGTCGAATCGCTTTTTCTTTGATTTGACGAACGCGCTCGCGTGTCAAGTTGAATTTCGCTCCGATTTCCTCTAACGTTAAACCGTGATTCATTCCGATTCCGAAGAACAAACGAATGATTTCACGTTCTTTATCTGTAAGTGTACTTAATGAACGCTCAATTTCTTTTTGTAAAGACTCCGCCATTAGGGCTTGATCTGTGCGAGGTGCATCTGCATTGGACATAACATCCATTAATGTTCCACCATCTTCGTTTGACGAAAGAGGAGCATCCATAGATACGTGACGACCAGATACATTTAAACTTTCCTTGATTTTTTCTTCAGGAACTTCTAATGCTTCTGCTAACTCCTCCGCTGAAGGTGGACGTTCGAATTCTTGCTCAAGACGAGAAAATGCCTTGTTGATTTTATTCAAAGATCCAACTTGGTTCAATGGAAGACGTACAATACGCGCCTGCTCAGCTAATGCTTGCAAGATTGATTGACGAATCCACCAAACGGCGTAAGAGATAAATTTGAATCCACGTGTTTCATCAAATTTCTGTGCTGCTTTAATTAATCCAAGGTTTCCTTCGTTGATTAAGTCTGGAAGCGTTAAACCTTGATTTTGGTATTGTTTTGCTACGGAAACGACAAAACGTAAATTCGCTCTTGTCAGTTTTTCCAAAGCTTTTTGATCACCGGCTTTTATCTTTCTGGCTAATTCTACTTCTTCCTCTGCTGTGATAAGTTCTTCTCGACCAATATCCTGAAGATATTTGTCTAAAGACTGACTCTCTCTGTTTGTTATCGATTTGGTGATTTTGAGCTGTCTCATGCTGCTGGATATCTCTAATTATTTGTTAATTTTCTATCTGTTCTATCGTAGTTGGAAGCAAAGTAACGCCAAAAATTGTGATTGAAAAAATTTAGTTTCCACAATTTATTAACTTTTATCAACGAGTTCTCAACCCTTTTTTTACGCCGTTTTTCGCTTACAAGCCCAAGCCCTTGTATTCGCGCTTCCCGCTCTCTGTCATGATTTCAAGAAGGACACCGCGATTCACACCACTTAATTTCCCACTCAATTCCTCGATGGTTTCGATTGGTTCGTTGTTCACTTTTAAGATAACATCTCCTTCTGCTAATCCGATGGCTTTTAATTTCCCTGCTCCGATGGATTTTACTTTCACTCCGTAAGCGATGTTTAACTCTTTTTTCTCTTTTTCGGTCATTTCCGAGAAAATCGCGCCAAGTGCTTGACTTTTGTTAATTTCTTCCTTGGACATCAACGCGGTCTCTCCCTCTTTGTTACGCAAAACCAATTCTCGAATCACTTCGTCTCCGTCTTTTTGTCGAACGGTCAGTGAAACTTTGTCGCCAGGACGTCTTTTTCCAATCTCTTCTTGTAATGCGGAAACCGAATTCACTTCCTTGCTTCCGATTTTTAAAATAACATCTCCGTCTTTTAGTCCGGCTTTATCGGCACTTCCGTCTTCAACGACTTTCGCTAGAAATACTCCTTTCAAGTTTGGCAACTTGTTTTTTTCTTTAATTTCTTGGGAGACATCCGAAATTTGAACTCCTAAATAACCACGTTGAACAATTCCGTAATCAATTAAATCACTCATCACTTTGTTTACCAAGTTCACAGGAACAGCAAAGGAATATCCACTATAACTTCCCGTTTGTGAAGCGATGGCTGTGTTGATTCCCACAAGTTGTCCTTGTGTGTTGACCAACGCACCTCCACTGTTTCCTGGGTTCACCGCTGCATCTGTTTGAATAAATGATTCAATTGGAACGATGTCCTGACCGTTGCGCTCACTCAATAAATTGATGTTTCTCGCTTTGGCAGAAACGATTCCAGCAGTAACCGTTGAAGTTAAATTAAATGGATTGCCGACAGCAAGGACCCATTCACCAATTTTCAAGTCGTCGCTGTTTCCGAGTGGAATAGGAGTGAAGCCAGACCCTTCTATTTTCAAAACGGCAATGTCTGTTGCTGGATCAGTACCAATCACCTTCGCTGTATATTTCGAATTGTCGTTTAAAATCACTTCAATTTCACTAGCATTTTCGATCACGTGATTATTTGTGACAATGTATCCTTCCGAAGAAACGATGACACCCGAACCCGAACTTGCGCCATATTGTTTGAATTCTCTTCCACCAGCACCTGGACCATAAAATAACTCTTGGAATGGATCGCGTTGAAACGTCGTTGAAACGACTTTTGTGGTGATGTGTACCACCGAGTTAATTGTGTTGGCTGAAGCCTCGGTAAAATCTGCTCCTAACGGAACTCCGCTCATGGAGACTTGCTTTGCGAAACGATTGCCATCCAATACTTGCTCAGAAAGTTTTGTGGAGGAATGTTCTATAATGACATAAGTGGCTAGAGGTAAGGTCCCGCCAAGTATGCCTAATCCTAACATTTTAAAATAACTTAAGT
>JBEDCT010000099.1:0-2737 GCA_041176665.1 Bacteroidota bacterium
TTTCGAAACCCGCATTAAGATGGGCTTGCTTGTCTTTTTGTATGCGCGCTACAAGAATCCAAAAACGTTTTTCCAAGTTTTAAAAGGAGTTGCGTCTTTTAAGTCAAGATTTACGATTGGACAAAAGATTCCCAAGCTAGCTTATGTGGATGGAAAAGTTTATTTAAATTGTAATGTAAGTGGATTCCCCTCCCCTCATTTCTTTATTCCCATGGAAATGGAGGCGAGAAAATCATTAAATCTTCCTAATAATATGCTGGAACAACAATCCGTTGTCCAAATCGCCCTCACAAAAAAATGTCCTTTAAATTGCGAACACTGCTTTGAAGGGGCAATCTTAAATCAGAAAGAAACCTTAACACTGGAGGATCACCAAAAAATAATCGCAAAACTTCAAGATTCCGGAGTACCCATGATACAATTTGGTGGTGGTGAACCGATGAACCGCCTAAATGATTTATTGATTCTCTTGAAAAACGCTAAGTCTAGTTCTGATTTTGCTATCTACACTTCTGGTTATAAATTAAATCGTGAGAATGCGCTTGCATTGAAAGCCGCAGGACTAAGTTCTGTATTATTGAGTATCGATCATTACCTACCTGAAAAGCACAATGCTTTCCGTCGAAACGACAAAGCATTCTCTTGGGCGATGGAGGCCGCAAAAAGTGCCATAGAAGCGAAATTAGTCTTAACATTCATTGTTTGCGTAACCCGCGAATTCTGTTCCCGTGAAAACTTAATTAACTACTTGAAATTCGCTAATGAAAATGGCGCTTCATTCGTGGAATTCTTAGAACCAAGAGCCGTAGGCAATTATGACGGAATGGACGTGATGTTACGTCCAAATGAGTTGGATATTCTCGATGCATTTTTCCATGAAGCAAATACGAAAAAGGAGTTTCAGCACTTACCTATCATCGTTTATCCCGGATATCAACAACGAAGCATTGGTTGCGCTGGCGGAGGTTCAAAATACCTATACATCGATACGGACGGATACATGAACGCATGTCCGTATTGCAGAAACAAAAAAACACATATTCTAGAGGATAACCACGAGCAATCCATCGCTGAAATGCGAGAAGAAGGCTGTGAAATTGTCGATAAACTTGCTTAAATCTATACTTATGAAAATGAATTCGCTACGTAAAATAAACACACTTAAATACATCAGCTTTATTTGGTTACTTGGTATTCTCTCCAGTTGTGGTACGTATTATGAGTTAAATTCCGTCAACTACGGAAGGGAAAAGAAATTAATGAAGGAATTTCAACTGGAAAACACCATCATTTTTGTACATAGTGGAAATGAAATTATCCAATTGAAAGATGCCAAGATCATCAATGAAACCATTGAAGCAACCATCGAACCTACCAATCCTGCGGAACTAGCATTTTATTACAGAATCATGACGAAGCGATCACAAGGGATGTGTTTTGACGAGGACAATGTGTTTGCTTCTCGTCAAAAAGCTAGACAAGAAGCTATTAAAGTGGACACGCTTCAAATTGAAAAGGACTCGCTCATCGATAATAATTACTATGGAGACGGTATTATCCACCAAGTTCATTTACACTCCAAGAAGATCTCCAAAATTGATAACAAAGTCAGCATTCAATTAGATGACATTTTTAAAGCTTCCATATTCGAAAAAGATTCAATAGTTGCCAGAGCAATCGTGGTAATTGCCATAATACTTACGAGCGCTTTTGTAATTCTTTTCATAATTCTTTTAATTTCGTGTAATTGTCCACATGTGTATTTAGAAAATGGCAACACTTTTTCCTATACGAATACGCTCTTCACAGGTGCTGTAAGCAAAGGACTTGAACGATTTGACTATAAATTAATCCCTGATTTCTACCCATCCAATAGCACATTAAACATGCAAATAAAAAACGAAGACCAAGAACTTCAACATACAAATGTGCTCCAATTAATTGCCGCTTACCATGATCCTTCGATTGAAGTGCTGGCAGATCAACGCGGAAAACTTTACTCAATTGCCAAAGCTATTTCCGCTAGTTCAGCCAAGGATGAACGTGGAGCATCCATCAATGAACTTATCGAAGAGTCCGACGGTGCTGTCTATGAGTTCGATACTCCAAGTAAGAACGGAATAGCAAGTACATTCCTTTCTTTTAATGCTTCACAAGAAACGAAACAGGGAAAATTGGTGTTAAGTTTACGAAATAGCAATTGGGCAGGTTTCATTCACCAGGAATTTAACAACGCCCTTGGATCTAAGCATCAAAAGTGGGTGTCGAACAACTATAAAAAAAGTGGCGAGAAACAACTTGAACAAATGAAAGAAGCTGGAATTCCTTTAATTGTTTGGATCAAAAAGAACAACAAATGGATTGAATTAGAAAGCATACAACCGATTGGAAACGCAGAAATGCAATCCATCGTTGTCCCAATTGATGAAGCTTACCTTAACCATGAAAAAGTGGAAATTCGCTTAGATGGAGCTTATCGTTTTTGGACACTCGACTATGCAGCATTGGATGTTTCTGCTCCTCAAGCATTCGAAACACAAAAACTGAATGCTGCTTTTGTTTCTGGTGATCCTTTAAATGTAAGCGCGTTGCAGCAGGACGATCATCAATACCTCACTACCAATATTGGATCTGAGCCAATTTCTGTTCGTTTTGAGGGCTTAAAACAAGGGAATCGCACATTATTTGTTCAAAGTAAAGGATATTACATTCGTCAAGAGGTACAAACAGGAAAACC
>JBEDCT010000100.1:0-9358 GCA_041176665.1 Bacteroidota bacterium
GAAATTTCACCTACTTGTGTTCTAAACACGTATCCTCTCACACCGATAAAATCGCCTAAATCGAGTAGTTTTTTGAATACTTCATTGTAAAGTGTTTTGTCTTCATCCGGACAAATTTCGTCGCGGTTAAAGTACACTTGAATTCTTCCAGAGGAATCTTGTAATTCAGCAAAGGATGCTTTACCCATAATGCGTTGGGACATCATTCGTCCGGCCAAACAAACTTCCTTACCATCTTCAAAATCCTGCTTCAGTTGACTTGCATACGCATCAACAGGATACAAGGCAGCTGGATAAGGGTCGATGCCCAAATCACGTAATTTTTGAAGGGATTCTCTTCTCAGGATTTCCTGTTCAGAAAGTTCGATATGACTCATTGGATTTGAATTAAGACTACAAAGATAAGTCATCTCATGAAAATTACTAATTCCAACTCGGGAATTGGCATAAAATTAATGTGACAAACTGACAAATATGCGTTCATAAGTTGACTTTAACAATTCCAGCCTGTACGCATTCTTGTTCTACCTTCGTCTATCAACCTTTATGAAAACAATTCTCCGTATTTCTTTTAAATGGATATTCATTCCGCTGTTAAGCATTTGCTTGCTGATTTCTGGACTTGTTTTTTTCTTCAAGGATCGCATTTGTGGACTGGTTTTAACCGAGGTAAATACGCAGTTGAATGTCCCGCTTCGTGTATCCGATATGGACCTCGTTTTTTGGTCCTCTTTCCCCAATTTATCTGTTGATTTTAATCAGTTATACATACAAGAATCGTTTCCGAATGCACAGCCGACAGACACCTTGTTCTACACCGAAAGATTGCGTTTAACGTTTAATCCATGGGACATATATCAAGGGAAATACAATGTCAAACAAATTTGCGTGAACCCTGGAAAATTAGCCATTCGCTACGACGCAATAGGTAAGGAAAACTTTGACATCTTTAAACCAAGTCCGAGCTCAACTAATACGGACTTTAACCTATCCTTGAAAGAAATAAAAATCCAAGGATTGCGTTGTGTTTACGACAATAAATCATCAAAGCAATATTTGTCGTCAACGCTGGTGAATACCCGCATTAAAGGCGATTTTTCATCCGATGCTTTCGTTGCATCGGCAATGGGAAAAATGAAATTAGGCCGTTTAAAAAGCGGCGAAATAACTTTGCTCCGCAATAAAAATGCGGATTTTAATTTGGCATTGAATGTCAATCAACTGAAGGGATTATTCTCGCTAAACAATGCCGATTTAATGATTGAAAACTTACCGTTTTCAGTGAACGGAGAGGTGAGTCCTGACAGTCTGCATTTTACGGTTCAATCGAAAAACCTACAATTGACGCAATTAGTCAATGAATTCTCATTAGATGCTGCAAAAGATGTGAAAGCATTCAAGGGAAGCGGAAAAGTTGATTTTCATTTGGATTTAGCCGGGGCATTGTCTACTGTCGAACCCATTGGAATGAATGCTGATTTTGGTATTTATAATGGGGAATTAACCGAACCAGAACATGGATTGAATATTCAGGACATTCAATTAAGCGGTAAATACAGCAATACGGGAGAAAATGGCGAATATATTTCCATGAAGAATGTGCGCTTTCGTACAGCTGGCGGACCCTTTTCCGGTGAAGTGGAACTGCGAGAATTTGACCGACCAAAGATAGAGGGGTCCGCCAAAGGAAATGTAGATTTAGCCGTGATTCACTCAATTTTTCACTTGCCTTCCATCGATGAGGTGCGGGGTAATTTAGGCATTCAATCAAACTTTAAATTAGCAACAAATTCGGAAGGAGAATTAGCGGTTGATCAATGCAATGGACAACTCGACCTAAAACAAATTCTTTTTAAATTAACAGCGGACAAGCGTCGTTTTAGCGAGGTGAATGGACGCTTATTTCTACGGGGAAATGAAGCTGGAATCGAAAACACATCTCTCAAATTAGGGTCTAGTGATGTAAAACTCAACGGTATTTTTGAAAATATTTTTCCATACATCAACGGAAAAGGCGATTTAATAACGAGCGTTTTATTAGAGAGTAAGAGCTTAAGCTTAGAAGACCTTGGGTCGACAAGTAAGGAAATGAAAATTGAAACTGGTCAAGTGTATTCGTTACCCGACAACATTCAGGGTGAAATCAATTTGCAAATTGAAAAACTAAGATACGGTAAGCATCTATTTGAACACCTCATTAGTAAAATGAACATTGAACACCGACGTTTACATTTTCCACAAATGAGCCTTGTGAATGCCGAAGCGCTGCTCAGTGGGGCCCTAATCATCGAAGAGAAGGAGCCAGAAAAATTTATCCTTACCACACAAATTGCCGGAAAAAACCTAAAATTCAAAGCGCTTTTTAAAGAATGGGAAAACTTTGATCAAACGGTCATTCGCGAGCAAAACATATCCGGACGAGCCGAAGCAAACCTATTTTTTCGGGCTCCATTTACATTAGCAAAGGGAATAACTTACAGTGGGATTGAGGCAAAAATCGATTTGAAAGTTTACAACGGACATCTAAAAAATGTAGCATCGTTTAAAGACATCACAGAAAGTTTAAAAACGAAGTCTGGAAAATTGGTGCTCGGAAAAGAAAACATTCAGCAATTAGAGGACAAATTGAAGGACGTAGCTTTTCAAACGATGGAAAATAGCATTTTCATAAAAAACGGACAGGTAGAAATACCAAAAATGACGATTCGCTCTACAGCCTTAGACATGGATGTGTCTGGTCGACATTCGTTTACGGACGATATTGATTACCGTTTTGCTTTCCGTTTCCGTGACTTGAAGTCCGTGAAGAGTCAAACGGAGTTTGGTGAAGTCATTGATGACGGCACTGGTGTCCGCCTATTCTTACGCATGCACGGGACACTCGAAAAACCAATCTATGAGTGGGATTCCGAAGGACGCAAAGTTCAAGCAAAAGAATACCGAAAAGAAGAAAAAGTTCAAGCAAAATCCATGTTGAAAGCGGAATTCGGCTTTTTCCAAAAGGATTCCACCGTGAAAGCCTACATACCGAAGGATGTTCCCAAAGAAGACTTGAAAATCAAATTTGGTCCGGCTAGCAAACAAGAATTCATGGAAGAAAAGAAACAAACAAAAGACTCAAAACTGAAAAAGACCTTGAATTCATGGAAGGAACAACAAGAAAAGGAAAAACAGTCTGGAGTAAAGCTTGGCTCAGGAGGAGGTTAATTCGCTCCCTTTTTTAAAATTTCTGTAGTCGAATATCCTTCCACCAAATCAATGGTTTCGACCATCCCACCATTTTTCCGAACGATATCAGAACCGACAATGTAGGATTTTTGGGATGGATCCAACTCGTTTTTATCGTAATCAGCTCCTTTGACCAAAACGTCAGGATGTAAGGCAATAATAACTTCCAAAGGAGTATCCTCATTGAAAAAAACCACTAAATCAACGAATCCCAAGGCTGCAATCAAGGTTGCACGTGCATCATTTGGATTAATCGGACGATTTGCTGCTTTTCCGAGTCTTCGAACAGAATCATCTGTGTTGATGGCAACGATGAGGCGTTTCCCTAAATCTGCCGCCGCCGCTAAATAGCGAACGTGTCCGAGGTGCAAGACATCAAAACAGCCATTCGTAAAAACAAGTGCTTCGTTTTTCAGTTTGTAAAGGGCAATGCGCTTCTGTGCTTCCTCAAGCGAAACAATTTTATCTTGGATGTAGGCCAATCTTGCCATTTGTTTTTTTTGGAAAGGTAGTGGTTTCAAGAAATGAAACCAAGAAAATTAGTCCAACAAATTCGTGGATTCATTTGGAAAGACCAATGATGGTTTGAATGTTTTCGCTTCTTCAAAGTCCAAATAGCCATATCCAATAATGATGATGATGTCGTCAACAGCGACTCTGCGTGCTGCAGGACCATTTAAACAAATCATTCCGGACTGACGATCACCTTTAATGACGTAGGTCTCAAAACGTTCACCGTTATTGATGTTGACAATTTGAACACGCTCACCTTCAATCAAATTAGCAGCCTCCATTAATGCTTCGTCAATGGTAATACTACCGATATAGTTCAAGTCAGCCTGTGTGACACGAACGCGGTGAATTTTAGATTTTAGAGCTTGAATTAACATAATATTTTCCGCGGCAAAAATAAATCAAATAAACGGATTAGAATAATAAATTGTCAATGAGACGCACACTTCCGCAATGAGCGGCAATGCAGCAAATTTGCTTTTCTTGCCATTCCGTTAGCTCATTGAGTGTTTCGGGATCGACAATCGCAAGGTATTCAAGGGATAAAGAACCTTGTTCAAATAACCTTCGAGCAGTGACCAATGTTTCCTGAATGGAATGTTTGCTTTTTGACGATTCGACCAAGCGCAAAGTTTCGATGATGATCAGGGCCTCTTTACGTTCTGTTTCACTCAAACGCATGTTTCGACTGCTCATGGCAAGTCCGCTTACTTCTCGTACGGTCGGACAAGCGATAATGGTTGTTTTAAAACCGTAAAAACGTGTCAAAAGACGAATTATCGCGAGTTGCTGGAAGTCTTTTCGTCCAAAATAGGCCTGATTTGCCCCTACTAAACGAAAAAGATTGTGCACAACATGTACGACTCCTTCAAAATGTCCTGGTCGAAAAGCGCCCTCCAAAACACGTCCAATGGAACCGAGCTCCATGGGAACAAATCCATCGTTTTTCGGGTAAAGTTCTGCTTCATCTGGTGCAAAAACGATGCAATTATTCAAGCCTTCTAATAGTGTCAAATCAGCCTCCAGCGTCCTAGGATATTGCTTCAAATCCTCGCTGTTGTTGAATTGTTTAGGGTTGACAAAAATACTAATGAGTGTATAATCGTTTTCCTCTGTCGACTTTTTAATCAGACTTACATGCCCTTCGTGTAGCGCCCCCATCGTTGGAACAAATCCAAGCGTTTGAGAGTTTTCGTTTAGCTTTTGACGAAACTGTTGCAGCGCTTCTGCTGTATGAATGACCTTAACTTTAGACATAGGATTGAAAGAATCGTCGACAAAGCTATTGCTTTTTATGAAAGTTCATTTAAATTTCTTAATTTTGTACTCCTATCACTACTGAATGGAAAAGAAAAAAATCCTTTTTATTTCGCAAGAAATCTTCCCTTTTTTACCGAAATCCGATATTTCATCGACAGCGCGCAGATTACCGCCACTTGTTCAAGATCTTGGAAAAGAAATTCGTGTGTTTACACCTCGTTTTGGCGCAATCAATGAAAGAAGACACCAATTGCATGAAGTTATTCGTTTATCCGGACTGAATATTTGTATTGACGACCACGACCACCCACTGATTATCAAAGTGGCTTCTGTTGCGGCGGCAAGAATGCAGGTATATTTCATCGATAATGATGACTATTTCAAGCGCAAAACAACCTTGCATGATGACAAAGGCACTTGTTTTCCTGACAACGATGAACGTTCCATGTTCTTCTCTCGAGGAGTTTTGGAAACGGTTAAGAAATTAGGATGGCAACCGGACGTGATTCATTGTCATGGATGGATGACTGGAATCATGGCTTTGTACATCAAACATGTCTACAATAAAGACCCACATTTCAAGGATACGAAAGTGATCATTAGTTTGTATAACGATGATTTCGCTACTCCTTGGGACAAACGTTTTCATGAAAAATTAGCATTTGAAGGATTTCCACAAGAAATCAGCAACAAATTGTTAGATCCAACACACGAAAATATCATGCGTGTATTTGCTGAATATGCAGATGGAATCAACATCGCTTGCGAAAATTTGGCGCCTAATTTGAAAGCTATTTTTGACGAGTCTTCGACCCATAAATTAGAATACGTAGCAGAAGAAAATCAAGGAAAAGAACTTTCCGCTTTCTTCGACAAAGTGATGGAAGAATCCGTTTTAGCTTAATTCACCAAACGCGCATTCAACATGAGAAGACTTTCATCCATTCTACTAGGACTGCTCATTTTCTTCGTTTCTTGTCAGAAAAACAAGCACGAAATCGGAAAACCAGCGATTGACCAAGATCAATTGTTAAACGGTATTACTACCGATACATTCGATTTAATTACCTATACCATCGATGAGGATTCGGCCATAACGGACAACATGGCGAATGTCCTTTTGGGCAGCTATGTTGATCCAAAATTTGGTGAAGTTTCTGCCGAGTTCTACACGGAATTTCGACTAAAATCACTCAATCCAGTCTTTGGAGATATCGGGACAATTGTCTATGATTCTTGTGTATTGGCTTTGCAATACGTTGGTTATTACGGAGATCTAAGCGCCCAAAACTTTGAAGTGTATGAGTTAAGCGATAGTCTTTCCATGGACTCCGTCTATTATGATTTTTCAACGAAACCGGTTAAACCAGCAAATCTAGTGGTGAATGGAATGGGAACAATTACCCCAAAACCTTTATCAAACACAGTGGTTGGTGGTGATACGCTTGCTCCTCAATTGAGAATACCTTTGGACACTAATTTTGCGAAAGGCATTATCGAAGAATCAGCGAATGGCAATGGAACGTTTACGTCGAATGTGAATTTCCAAGCATTTTTCAAGGGATTCAAAGTAAAAGTCAATAATCCTTCCCAAGCCATTGGCAAAGGAGCGATCTTCTATTTTAACATTAACAATAACGCAGCATCGAAGTTGACCATCTACTATACTCAAAATGGAGTAAAGAAAAGTTATGACATCGTCATGAACAGTCAAGCTGCTGATTTCGTACACATCGATACAGATCAATCTGGCACTCCTTTGGAGATGGTGCTTCAAGATAGCACGAAAGGACAATCGACTTTTTACGCACAAGCATTTCGTCAGCGAGCGGTCATTAAGATTCCTGGCTTAGACAATCTGCCAAAGAATGTGGTGATTCACCGTGCCGATTTGACACTCCCCGTTCAATTTCAAAATGGCTACCGTTACAAACCAGGATCTGCCGTTTCCGTGGCAGCACGCCTAAAGGCAAGTGACACGAGACTTTCTAACTTAAACGTAGTTGGTGCTTTTGTTGCTAGCAAAAAACATTTTGCCATCGATTTAAGAACCTATACGCAAGCGTTAATCGCTGATAATATTGACAATACAGGTGTTGTTGTTTCGCCCGTTTTCTTTAGAAATTCGGCAGAACGCATTGTTTTTAATGGTCCAAATACGATCAATAAAATGAAGCCTAAACTGATTTTGACTTATACAACGTATTGATTTATGTGTGGAATTGTAGCATATATTGGCAAAAAGGAAGCGTTTCCAATTGTCGTAAAAGGATTAAAAAGATTAGAGTACCGTGGATACGATAGCGCTGGTGTAGCCTTATTGCAGAATGGAAACTTGAATGTGTACAAGAAAGCTGGAAAAGTGAGCGTGATGGAAGAGTTTGCACTCAGTCAAAACGTGGCTGGACATGCTGGAATCGGACATACACGCTGGGCAACACACGGTGAACCATCTGATGTAAATGCGCATCCGCATACCTCAATGGACGGTAAAATTGCCTTGATTCACAACGGAATTATTGAAAATTACGACGTTCTTAAACGCGAACTTCAAAACCAAGGATATATCTTCAAAAGTGAAACGGATACGGAAGTAATCGTGCATTTAGTCGATTACATTGGAAAAAAAGAAAACGTTTGGTACGGTGAAGCATTGCGTTTGGCTCTTTCACAAGTACATGGCGCTTATGCGATTGTAGCCATTTCAAAAGATTTCCCTAACAGATTAGTTGCTGCTAGAAAAAGTAGTCCGTTGGTGGTTGGAATTGGAGCAGAAGGAGATTTTTACTTGGCTTCAGATGCCACGCCAATTGTCGAATACACGAAAAAAGTGGTGTACTTAGACGACGAAGAAATTGCCGTTATCGATCTAGAAGAAGGATTAAAATTATACAACATTGCCGATCAAGAGCGCACACCGTTTTTCCAGCAATTGGAAATGGAATTAGAGGCACTGGAGAAAGGTGGATACGAGCACTTCATGCTCAAAGAAATTCACGAGCAACCGCGTTCCATTCATGATTGTTTCCGTGGAAGATTAAATGCGGAAGAGGCCTGGGTAATCCTAGGTGGACTACGTGAATACGAGCAAAAAATGATCACAGCGAATCGCTTGATTATTGTTGCCTGTGGAACTTCTTGGCATGCTGGATTAGTAGGTGAGTACCTCATCGAAGACTTGGCACGCATCAATGTAGAAGTCGAATATGCAAGTGAATTCCGTTACCGAAATCCAATTTTAAGTGAGAACGATGTGGTGATTGCCATTTCACAATCAGGCGAAACGGCGGATACCTTAGCGGCATTGGAATTAGCAAAATCAAAAGGAGCAACCATTTTGGGAATCTGTAACGTTGTTGGATCATCCATTTCTCGTTTGACAGATGGCGGATCATATACGCACGCCGGACCAGAAATTGGTGTAGCATCCACAAAAGCATTTACGGCTCAGGTTACCGTGTTAACATTAATGGCATTGTCCTTAGCACATAAAAAAGGAACAATTAGTGAAACGCATTTTAGAACCTTGTTAGCAGAATTGGAAGCGATTCCAGAGAAAGTTAAACAAGTGCTTGAAACGGATGCGTCAATTGAACAAATTGCCGCTGAATACAAGGACGCATCCAATGCATTGTACTTAGGAAGAGGAAGTTCTTTCCCAGTTGCTTTGGAAGGAGCGTTAAAACTAAAAGAGATTTCATACATCCACGCAGAAGGATATCCAGCTGCCGAAATGAAACATGGTCCGATTGCCTTAATCGATGAGAACATGCCGATTTTTGTGATCGCCACACAAGGAAATTCATACGAGAAAGTTGTCTCGAACATCCAAGAAGTAAAAGCCCGAAAAGGAAAAGTCATTGCTGTTGTTACGGAAGGAGACGTCCAAGTCCGTGAAATGGCGGATCATGTGATTGAAATTCCAGAAACGAACGAATTCTTGGTTCCATTATTGGCAACGATTCCATTCCAACTACTTTCCTACCACATCGCAGTGATGCGCGGCTGTAATGTCGATCAACCAAGAAACTTGGCGAAGTCGGTGACGGTGGAGTAGTTGTTTAAATCTTAGTAGATCCCCTAAAACGAGCTGCCCACCTCTATGGTATCCAATGCTTGAGCCAGCTCTCTATCTTTGTGCGTAATGGTATTTCCCTCATCGTGTGTCGTTAAACATACGTGTACCTTGTTGAATTCATTGGTCCACTTGGGATGATGGTTTTGTCTCTCTATTTCAACACTCGCTTTCACCATCCAATCCATCGCTTCCATAAAAGACTTGAATACAAAGGTCTTTGCTAATTCATTGTTGTTTTCGGTCCAGTTGCTCATAGTGTAAATGTAACTCGTTTAGGAC
>JBEDCT010000101.1:0-5073 GCA_041176665.1 Bacteroidota bacterium
CGTCAAGCCATTGAACATATTCAAGATGACCTTGTCGTTCAAGTTCAAAACTTTAAGGAGGATGGAAAACTAGAGGAATCCAAACGCCTTGACGAACGTGTGAACTACGACCTTGAGATGATTCGAGAGCTCGGCTATTGTTCGGGTATTGAAAATTACTCGCGTTACTTCGACCGTCGTCAACCCGGTGAGCGTCCTTTCTGCTTACTCGATTACTTTCCTGAAGATTTTCTCTTAGTGATCGATGAAAGCCACGTCACCTTGCCACAGGTACGCGGAATGTACGCCGGTGACCGTGCGCGAAAAACAAATTTAATTGACTACGGATTCAGACTCCAAGCGGCAATCGACAACCGTCCACTGAAGTTTGAAGAATTCGAAGGATTCTTGAACAATACGATTTATGTTTCAGCAACCCCAGCGGACTACGAAATGCAACGTTCAGAGGGAATTATGGTGCAGCAGTTGATTCGTCCAACAGGACTTTTAGACCCGATTATCGAAGTGCATCCATCAAAGCATCAAATCGACCATTTAATGGCTGCCATTCAGGAACGTATTGCGGTGAAAGAACGTATACTGGTGACGACCTTAACCAAAAGAATGGCGGAAGAATTGCAAAAATACTTAGATAAACTAGGAATTCTTTGCCGTTACATCCACAGTGAAATCGATACCATTGAGCGTGTAGAAATACTCCGTCAATTAAGACTTGGTGATTTCGATGTACTTATTGGTGTGAATTTACTCCGTGAAGGCTTGGACTTGCCAGAGGTTTCTTTGGTGGCAATCTTAGATGCAGACAAAGAAGGATTCCTTCGAAATGAGCGCTCACTCGTACAAACCGTTGGACGTGCGGCGAGAAATGTCAATGGAAAAGTACTCATGTACGCGGACAAAATGACGGAGTCCATGCGACGAACAATTTCCGAAACGGAGCGACGAAGAGCCATGCAAATCGCCTACAATTTAGAGCACGGATTGGTTCCAACAGCATTGAATAAATCCAAGGAAAAAATCATGGAATCGACAAAAGTCGCTGACGGAGATACAGCTAGTCGACAGATAAAATACACACAAGAAGCGCAAGCTCAACTTGCGGCTGAACCAGTACAGAAATACCTGAATCCAAAAGAACTCGAAGCGAGATTGAAAGCAACGAGAAAAGCCATGGAAAAAGCAGCGAAGGAACTTGATTTTATTGAAGCTGCAAGATTCCGTGACCAATTAAAAGAACTTGAAACACAACTAAAAAAATAAGTATGACACGTTTACAACAATTTCAGAAAATTGCCATTGCCGAAGGATTCTCTTGGATTGGATTGATCATTACAATGGTTTTGAAGTACCAATTCGACATGATTTGGCCAAATAAAATTGTGGGATGGATTCATGGCATTCTTTTTATTGCCTTTTGCCTTTACTTGGCGGTGTTTTTCTTCTCAAAGCAATTCTCATTTGGTAAAGCACTCATATTATTTATCGCCGCTTTCGTTCCGTTTGGAACATTCTGGGCGGAGAGAAAGTACCTGAGAGGTTAAAAAATAACTTTTTTCAAAAAACTACGTAAAGCACTTCAAAACGAACAAATTATGAAGTGGATTAAACGATTTTTTCTGTTGATTTTAACCTTAGTTGCAGTGTTTTTGCTCATCGGCGTTTTTGCCCCTAAAAAATTCAAAGTTGAACGCAGCATTCAAATTTCACAGCCCAAGGACAGCGTTTATCAGTATTTGAAATTTCTAAAGAACCAAGACCAATTCAGTGTTTGGACTCGAAAAGATCCCAAAATGAAAAAAACCGATACCGGTCAAGATGGAATTGTTGGATTTGTTTCTGCCTGGGAAAGTAAAGATGAAAGCGTTGGTACAGGATCCATGGAATTAGTGAAATTAACACCAGGAGAACGAATTGACATGCACTTACGGTTCAAGGTTCCCTTTGAAAACGAAGACGATGCTTATTTTGAAACAAGTAGCATCAACGCAGAAAACACACGTGTTATTTGGGGATTTGAAGGAAACACCCCTTATCCATGGAATGCACTCTCCTACCTGTTGAATTTTGATGAAATGATCGGCAAAGACCTAGAGGGTGGACTCAAAAAATTAAAATCGGTGTTGGAAAAATAAGATTGATTACTTTTGTTTAAAATTGAACAGACATGGCAAATAACTTACTAAAAGGAAAACGAGGAATTATTTTTGGTGCATTGAACGACCAATCCATCGCATGGAAAGTCGCTCAAAGAGCACACGAAGAGGGAGCAACATTCGTGTTGACGAACGCTCCAATCGCAATGCGAATGGGTGAAATCAATGTGCTAGCAGCTGAGACAGGAAGTCAAGTGATTCCAGCAGACGCAACGAGTATCGAAGATTTAACGAATTTGGTTACGCAAGCACAAGAAATTCTTGGTGGTAAAATCGACTTCGTTTTGCATTCTATTGGTATGTCTCCAAACGTACGTAAAGGAAAACACTACACGGAAAATGATTACAACTACTACAATCAATCCATGGATGTTTCCGCTATTTCTTTACACAAGACTTTAGCTACACTTTACAAACAAGACGCAATGAATGAATGGGGATCAGTTATTGCCCTTTCGTACATCGCTGCACAACGTATTTTCCCTGACTACAATGATATGGCAGATGCAAAATCTTTGTTAGAGTCCATCGCTCGTTCATTCGGATACCACTACGGAATCGCGAAAAAAGTACGTGTAAATACGATTTCTCAATCTCCAACCGTAACAACTGCTGGACAAGGAATCAAAGGATTTAAAGAATTTATCAATTTCTCTGAGCAAATGTCGCCATTAGGAAATGCATCCGCATTGGCTTGTGCTGACTATTGTGTAACGATGTTCTCTGACTTAACACGTTACGTAACCATGCAAAACTTATTCCACGATGGTGGATTCTCGAATACTGGGGTAACTCAACAAGTCATCGAAAAATTTGGTGAATAATCAACTTCAAAAACATAAAAAAAGCCCTGACGATTCTGCCAGGGCTTTTTTATGCGCTAAACTTTCAGGAATTAATCTTCCTTCCAGTTTTCTTTTGATTTTGTGTATGGAATTGGAACCGCATCCAATTTCGTTTGAAGGACTTGAACGCGTTTCATGACCTCATCCAATTTGCTGCGAAGCTCGGTGTATTCCGCTTCAACAATAGACTTGTTGGCTTTGTGCGTATTGCTCACTCCTGCCGTGTTGTCGTACAATTGATATTCCACCATTCCTAAACGTGAATTAATGCTTGGAGCGACCTCGAACTCATGTGCTGCGCGAATGCCATCGCCATTCATTAATAGGTTGCAATCGTACATCATGGCTTTCAAATCCTTGATTTCTTTCAATAAACTCATGTCCGTATTGGGATAGTTCATCAATGCTTTCTCGATTAATTCCAATTCATCATTGGTCTCATCCATCAATCTATTCGCACCGGAAACTTTTCTATTTAACTCCGAAACCTCTGATCTGAACGCTGCTAATTCTTGTGGATTTTTCGCGACCAATGTTTGATTATTCAATGCTTTCACTTCAAAAGCCGTTTTCGCCACCAACTCTTCTACCGTTCCATTTTTCACCAACGATACACTTACGTAATACGTACCTGGAGCAACTAAGAATCCGTTACCGCCTGAACCGATTGGATTTGTTGCATTTGAGCGTAAGTTCCAGACCGTTCGTGAAATTCCTTTTGATGGACTTCCGGACATGCGTCGAACTTCTTTTCCAGATGCATCAGAAATAATCCAAATAATTTTAGCTGCTTCATCCAGTTTTTCTTTACGTAAATCGTCAAATGATGGATACGTAACATCCTTTTTATCTTTTTCCAATGCTTGCTCTTTTTCTTGACGCGCATCTTTCAACGTTTTGTATTCATCCTTTACATGCAAGGTAAACACCGCACCAAAAGATGGATTCTCAGAAGCCCACATGTTGTGTCCTTGGAATCCAGTTCCATCTAATCCAAGAGGATCTGCGGGCACATACGAAAGTGCATCCTTCACCGGGAATAAATGTGCTTTCTTATCCAAATTCACTTTCGATAATGAACGTAATGGCGTATAGTTATCCAACACATAGAATCCACGTCCAAATGTCGCCGCTACCAAATCGTTTTCACGTTTTTGAATGTCTAAGTCATACACGGCAACGGTTGGTAATCCAGCCAGTTTCGTCCAGTTTAAACCAGCATCATTCGTGAAAAACGCGCCGAATTCTGTTCCAACGAACATTAAATTCGGATCCACATGGTCTTGCTTTAAACAATAGGAGTTTCCACGCACAGGAAGATTCGCTGTGATGTTCACCCACGTTTTACCTTTATCAGAAGAACGTAAAACATATGGCTTAAAATCTCCAGAGCGTTGAGGATTAAAAACGGCAAAGACCGTGTTCTCGTCGTGTAAAGATGCCGTTAACATGTTCACACGTGCATTGACAGGAACACCTGGAAACGTTCCGTACTTACTCCATGTTTGTCCGTCATTTTCGGAAACTTGAATCAATCCATCATCTGTACCAACGTACAGTAATCCTTTTTTCTTCGGAGACTCATCTAATGCCACGATGTTTCCATAAATGGTTGTAGATGCATTTTTCATCACGGCATCGATGGTCCAAACTTGGTCCATTACTTCAATTTCATTGCGGTCAATTTGCTGCGTTAAATCTGGAGAAATCGTTTGCCAGTCATCACCACGATTACTAGACTTAAACAATTTATTTGCAGCGAAGTACAAGGTAGATGCATCGTGTGACGAAACAATCAGTGGTGCATCCCAATTCCAACGATACGCAGGTTCTCCTTTACCGGACATCGGTTGAATCGGAACTTTTTCTCCTGAAGCACGATCGTAACGAACAATCCATCCATACTGCGCTTGAGCATACGTAATGTTCGGATTAGACCAATCCGTAGCGGATTCGAATCCATCTCCACCGTTGGTAATAAACCAATCGGAATTCAGGATTCCCGCAGCATTATTCGTTGCTGCTGGTCCACCCATGGAATTATTATCTTGTGTCCCACCGTAAATGTTATAGAA
>JBEDCT010000102.1:0-2828 GCA_041176665.1 Bacteroidota bacterium
AAAAAAGGATATACACCAACATCCATGGAACGCATTGCCAACTTGAGTTACTTTCCAAAAGATTTCAATGTGAACAATACGCCAACAGACTTTCAAGAGTTCAGGGTTCCACGAAAAGGACAAACCATTCAATTGACGGCTGCAAATATCCCTTGGTACCGACGCATCATTACGGCGTATGAAGGACATCAGTTGAAAGAAACAAAAGCTGGAATTTTCATTGATGGAAAAAAAGTTAATCGTTATACGTTCAAATTGAACTACTATTGGTTGATGGGAGATAACCGCTACAATTCAGCCGATTCACGTGTTTGGGGCTTTGTGCCGGAGGATCACATTGTCGGAAGAGCTTCACTCGTTTGGTTCTCTAAAAGTGCTTACATGGGAATACGTTGGAATCGAATCATGAAGATGATTGATTAATGACTGTTTTTCCAACAGCCTACTTTCCTTCCATTGATTACTTGAACGCTTTTGCACGTGCAAAAGATGGGTGGATTGAACTACATGAACATTTTCAGAAACAAACCATTCGCACGCGTTGTGAAATACTTACGGCTAATGGAATCCTTCGTCTGAGTATTCCGACCCTGCATGACAGTGGACGAAAAATTCCATTGAACGAAGTAAAAATTGATCACACCGGAACGTGGAAAAACGATCATTGGCGCGCGATTACAAGTGCGTATGCCCTAGCTCCGTATTTCGAAGATTATGCAACGGAGGTAGAAGAAATTATTTTCGCGAATGATGTCTTTTTGTGGGAAAAGAATGAGCGTTGCTTGCGTTTGATGGAAACAGTTCTCGATCAACGCTTGTCCATTCAGCATACAGAATCTTTTCAAGGAGTTAGCGGGGACCAATCGAAAAATGCCTACTTGCACCATGAGGAATGGAAGAAACCTCACTATCAACAAGTCTTCTCTTACGATAAGGAATTTTCAGCTAATTTGTCGATGATTGACCTGCTCTTCAACGAGGGTCCGTTTTGTCGGAAGTGGATTTTAGCGCCCGAAGATTAATCCGTGTCCGGCCTTAGACTGGAACAACTTATTCCATTTAACTTGAATCACTGTTGGATTCATCAAGTTTCCGTCCGTAATGACTAAATCTCCGTTCTTTTTGAACGTCATAGCAGAAGGGTCTGAAAACGTTGTTTTATCCAAGGAAGTAAAATTGACAATTTCACCAAATTGATTAAAGACGACAAGTGAGTGATCTGCGCGTGAAAGCACATAGATTTCATTGGTTTTTGGATGTACCGCAATGGCTGACGGCGTGAAGTTCATTGATTCCAAAGTGTCGTCGATTATACTCAAATCAGAGTGAGGAGCAATTAACTTATTTTCAATCGCGAATGCTTCGATATCCTCACCGGAAATGTAGAAGAGTGGTTGCGCATTTAATTTTCGTTGATTTAAATTGTATGCATACACAGAACTACTGCTGTATCCTTCTGTTCGTTCTTCATTCGAAGACATCAAAAAAAGACGGTGTGATTCTTGGTGAAAACATACGCCAGCTGCTTCAAACTGCTCATTTTCCAAACCTAAAGTCGTCAAAGATGCTGCATCATAAGGAGCGCGCAGAAAATGAATGTGCTTCTCATCATCCACCAACAACAAGGTTGAATCAATCGAGGAAATATTACAGATTTTAGAACCAAAGTCGCAAGGTAAGAATGGCGATACACTATTTGACTCCATGTCATAAACAAATAAGGAACCGCTTTCTTGATTCAATCCAATTAAATGTGTGGAGTCCAAAAAAGTAACATCAGAAAAAGGCTGCACACCCATTGGAAGGGTCCGAACAGAATTCGGGTGCTGTAAATCGAAGTACCCATCTTCTTTTTGAAAGTTCGTTGCTTTTTTGACGTAGTAATTTTCCACTCCAACTTTTTGCAAAGAACGTGCAGCAATGAAAGACATTGTTGCTAAAACAAACGAAAAGAAGTACTGTTTTTTGTTCATGATTTCAACAAATTTAGCGGAAAATTCGCGTATTTTTATGAATCGATAAAAAATTGTTCATGTCTTATTGTCAATATTGCCTAAAACTGCCACCAGACAACATTCATCGGATCTATCACGATACAAAATACGGGGTAAAAATTAGCGATGATCGGGAACTTTTTGGACGCTTGATTTTAGAAATAAATCAAGCTGGATTAAGTTGGGACATCATCCTCAAGCGAGAGGATCAATTTAGGAGCGCATTCGACAACTACGACATTGATCGAATCGCTCAGTATTCTGCATCGACCATTGACCAACTGATGACAAACGAAGGAATCATTCGAAATAGAAAAAAAATTGAAGCAGTTGTCTACAATGCAAATCAGGTTATTGCGTTAATAAAAGAATACGGTTCCTTTTTCGCATGGATTGAATCGAATCAAACAATAAATACCGAAGAATGGGTGAAACTCTTCAAAAAGAACTTTAAATTTGTTGGTACGGAGATTGTGAAGGAATTTTTACTGAGTTCCGGAATCATTGAAGGAGCACATGATGAAGATTGTCCGATTTTTACGCACAGAAAAAAATAACCATATGAAAGCCATTTTATTTGCCAGTTTACTTTTTTTGATTCCTACATTCGTTACTGCTCAAATAAGCTTTGATGGAGGAACAGGTGTTTTAAAAGGATTTGGAGCGCCGAAATCTTTTAGCAATTTACACCTTGGAATTGAGGTTCCAAGATCCACGGATCAATCGGTATACGGTAGATTTAGTTATTTTTTCCCAGTAACTGAATACTCAAACATTGATCAAGTTGTAGGGAAAAATGCCAACGTAAATCCATACACGCTAACGGTTAACTAT
>JBEDCT010000103.1:0-3170 GCA_041176665.1 Bacteroidota bacterium
ATGTAACCGAGATCAACAAGTTGCTGCAAAGCTTCTTGAGCTGCCCAAGGATCCTCGCGTAAAATGGCGTCGTGCATGCCGCTATCGCCTGGAATATTTTCCCAAGAATCAATCCATTGCACTTCTTTTGCTTGTTCAAAACATGCATGAAGGACTTTTCCTTCCATATCCTTTCCCACTGGAAGGTTCATGTGATGCAAGAGGGTAGGAGTGATGTCCAAGACACTTGCGCCAGATAGTTGAGAACCATTGTTTTTTATTCCAGGTCCAGCCATGACAAATACACCATACGGACTATGTTCAACTGCTGGACCGGATGGTTCTTTTGGAATATACAAGGGACGCTGATGGTCGCAATGGAATCCATGATCGGAGATGAGCAGGACCGTTGTATTTTCTTCATCAATCAAACTCATCATTCGTGCTAACATGCGATCATGGAATAAGTAAGCAGCCTCTACCACATGTTGAAAATCGTCGAAGTCTTGTTCCGGAATTTCGGGTCTTCTCGGTGGGAAATAACGCATGGCCACATGTGAAAAGTGATCGATGGCGTCGTGATATATTGCCATGAAATCCCAGTCACTTTTTTCTAGCAAGTGGCAAGTGACACTGTGAATCGTTCCGGCATTCGCCATGTTTTTAATGACATTGGTTGTGCGTTTGTCGGATCGAAGTGGAATGTTATCCTTTAGGTTTGGAATGAATGGAAGTGCTTGATTTAACGTGATTTGATGCGGGTGGATGCGAAACTCCTTCATTGTTTCGGTCAATTCCTCCGGATGAATGGTTCCTTTGGGCATGTCCCATTCTTCGTCCAATGGTTTCGTTGCAATTTGATATAAGTTAGAAACCATCACGCCATTAATTGGTTCTGCTGGATTACTCGGCCACCAAGCAACGACATTGCTTTTGTATCCTTCCTGGTTTAAAATGTTCCAAATGGCTTTGACTTTTCGAGAGGTCGAAGTTACTGGACGCAAATTTTCGCCGTCTGGAGTCGGTTCAATGAATCCACCAATACCATGGGTGTCCGCTCGAAATCCAGTAGCAATACTTGTCCACAACATCGGTGAAAGCGGTGGGTCTAAGGTCTGTAGTTTTCCATGAACTCCGCGGGACATCAGTCGCGCAAATGCCGGCATTTTACCTTGTTGGATAAGCGGCATAATGACTTTCCATTCCGCAGCGTCCCATCCGATAACGAGTACTTTCTTTTTCTCACTCATGATTCTTTTCGATTTCGGTAAAGTGAGTCGTCAATGACTGATTTCAATTCCACCATTGGTGTTTCCCATCCGCAGAAATCAATCAAGCCTTGCAGGCATGTTTCGGGATTTTGCAGTAATTCTTTATATTGAATTTCGATAAAGGGGATGCTGTGGGTGAGTAAGAATTGACGGCTTTTTTCAATGTGCAAAGCGTACATTGATTTAAACTTTTCCTTTTGATCTTGTTGATCTTTGCCGACCATTTTTTCCTGTGATTGAACTACTTCATCTAAATCCCGCAGCATGAAAACTACCCGGTATTCAAGAGAAAGGTCAATGAACGTGACTAAGGGCGCGACAATTTTTATCGTTTTACCGTTTAGTTCCTTCAAGAACGAATTGTTTTTTACAATGCCTTTGACAGCCTCTAATTCGTAATATCCCTTTGGATTGTTTTCATCTTCCACACGGATAGAATCAGTAGCAATAGATGCGTTTGCAGCATTAAAAAGTTGCATCATTAAGGAGGTTCCAGAACGAGGGATTCCCGTTATAAGTGTAATCACAGTATTTTTTGATAAGGTTAATCAAAAATAACAATAATCAATAGGAGAAGATAAATGAGAAAAAACTAAATTGTTTTCAGGATGATTTTGTTTCGGTGAAGGGTAATTTCCCCTTTGATTTCCAGTTGCTTTAACAACCTTGAAATCACAACTCTAGATGAATGCAAGTCGTCTGCAACTTGCTGATGTGTATGCAATATTTCGAGGGATCCCAATAATTTCGCTTGATCTCGCAAGTATTTGAGTAAACGTTGATCTAAATTCATGAAGGCAATGGCGTCAATGGACTCCATTAATTCCATCATTCTCGTATGGTAATTACTAATGATGTAGGTGCGCCAACTTTTATATTGGTCCATCCAAATCTCCATGTATTCAGCTGGAATCATCAAGAGTAATGACGGTTCCATCGCAGTTGCTTTAATTTGACTGTCGATTTTTTTTGTGCAACATTGCAAGGACATAGCGCAGGTGTCACCACCTTCTATGTAGTAAAGGAGTAATTCTTCACCGTTTTCATTTTCGCGAGAAACTTTAATGGAACCCTCGATAACAATTGGAATTAACTGCAGGCGATCTCCCACATGGACAATGATTTCATCTGTTGTTGTTTCACGAACTTTCGCAAGTTTCGCCATTTCTGTGAGCAACTCCGGTTCTAAAACATATCCAAGCTGCGCGTGGAGCATGAGCTCCTTATTTTCTTGACTGAGCATCTGCTTTGTAGTGAATGAAGAAATTCGCGTAAATGATTTTGGATAGAGCAAATAAATAGGGCGATAAAACTACCGTAAAAAATGTGACAAGACCAATTTGTGTCCAAGCACCAAAACTCGGAAACCATAAATTACAAGACACCCAAATTGTTACGAATAGCGCAACACCTAATGCATACGAAACATACATCGCTCCGTATAAAAAGCCAGGCTCTCTTTCGTACTTCAGGTGACAAACATTGCATTCGTCACGAACATCACCGATGTTTTTTAAATCATAAACATTGGAAACGAGGAATTTTCCTTCGTGACATTGTGGACATGTCATGTGTAAGATACTGTAAAGTTTGGTTCCTTTTTTCATAATGCATTCATTTTAATCCATCAAAAGTAGGGGTTTTAGTCATTCGAATGTGTAACAGATGTTACTAAAGACAAGAACTTGACGAAAATCATGTTTTGTCCGACACAAGCGTTTGTTATGGCATGAATTATGACAAAACGACACTGTTTCGGGGTGCAAATCTTTCATTTTGTCATTGGTGGGTATGTAAATATAGATGGCACACAAATTGAGAATTGCAGAATCATCAAAAAGAAAATTTATTTAGAATGGGAAAAATAATTGGAATTGACTTAGGAACAACAAACTCGTGTGTTTCTGTCATGGAAGGAAA
>JBEDCT010000104.1:0-5890 GCA_041176665.1 Bacteroidota bacterium
GCTTCTTCGTTTATTGAATGGTTCCTTGATGGCGAATTGATTCCAAACCAACAAAACGATACAATCACACCATTAACAAATGGAAATTACAGTGTTCAAATTACCGATCCATTTGGATGCAATTATAGCACGAGTGATTTTCAGATAGACGTTTCGATTTCAGAATTCGAATTTGGACAATGGATGATATTTCCTAATCCAGTGAAGGATGTTCTGACGATTCAGGTAGAGGAGCAGATGCTTGGAGCGACATTGGAACTCTTAGATATCAGTGGTCGACGACTTATTTCATCGATGATTGACAAGTCAACAACGCTCGTTGATGTGAGTTCCTTTCCAAACGGAGCCTATTTTCTGTGTGTAGACAATAATGGATTGAAACAGATGAAGAAATTGGTAAAGGAATAATGTGCTAATGTGCAATATGTGTAAATGAAAAAAAAGCTCGTTTCAGTATTTACCAAAACGAGCTTTAAAAGAGTTTTATTTTAATTAATCTTCTAGGTCTACAACCAATTTTTTCGTTCTAGCACGAATTTTATCTTGAATGCGATCAACGGTGTAGTACATCATCGGAACGACAATAATCGTTAAGAACATTGAACTCGTCAATCCTCCGATCAAAATCCACGCGAGTCCATTTTTCCACTCTGCTCCAGATCCAGTTGCTGTGGCGATTGGAATCATTCCGACAACCATGGCAATTGTGGTCATCAAAATTGGACGCATACGTTCCTTCACCGATTTCAATAAGGCTGAATAAGTGGACATTCCTGTTTCCTTCAGGTGATTGGTGAAATCGACAATCAAAATGGCATTCTTGGCGACGAGTCCGAGCAGCATGAGCATTCCCAACATCGTAAAGATTCCCATGTTGGAAGAACTCAAGGCCAAAGCCAAGATTGCACCAATCAACGAGACTAAAATGGAGAACAAAACAACGAATGGATAAACATAGTTGTCGTACAAGGCAACCATGATCAAGTAAACCAGAATCAATCCAATTCCCATCGCTGTACCTAGTGCACCCATCGATTCTTTTTGACGTTTAATTTCACCACCCCAAGTCAAACGTACATTTTCATCGAGTGGATTATCTTCTAAATACTTCTCTAGTTCCGTTGAAACATTTCCAGCAGCTGTACCTAGAACCCAGCAACGCAAGGTCGTATTTGGGATTCGGTTCTTTCGTTCTAAGGTTCCATTTCCATTCTCCACAGAAACTTCGGCGAATTCACCTAATTGAACTTGTTTTCCATCGGAAGTATTGAAGGACATGCTTTTCACGTCTTCCATATTTTTTCGATCGAAAGCATCCACCATTACACGGATATCGTATTCATGACCTTTGACATCGAACTGACTATCATCATTTCCTGCCAGCGCATTTTGAAGTTGCATTCCAACAACGGCAATCGGCAAGCCAAGTTGACCCATTTTTTCACGGTTTAACTCTATTCGAATTTCCGGAGTGATATCATCCGTAGAGATTGCGGGGTCTTTCGCTCCTTTTATCGTTAATAAATGAGACTTCAATCTTCTTGCTTCCTTAATGAGCAACTCGTTATCGTCTGAAGAAAGGAACATTTCAATCGGCGCTTCTTCCGATTCCACCATACCGATGTTCAGTGCCTTCACCTCTATTCCAGCATGCTGCGATTTTATTCGCTTGCTGATTTCATCCATGTATTTCAAGGTTGGATACTTCTTTTGCATTCCTGGCTTCATCTTCACAGTGATTTCAGAACGATTTTCTGATCCAAAAGATGTGGCACCCATACCTGAACTTGGTCCACCAACATTTGCAAACACTGTTTCTACGACATCTTTTTGAGCCAACAAAAACTGTTCAATCTTCAAGGTGACCGCATTGTTTTCTTCAAACGTGGTACTTTTATCGTACTTCAGTTTGATCATGAACTTTCCTTGATCTCCTTGCGCAACGAACTCTTGACCCACTATTCCTAATCCCATCGTAGAGAAACTCGCTACAAACAATCCGATAATGACTCCCGCCATAATGAGTTTGTGACGCAGAGACCATCCCACCAACTTCACGTATTGATCAGTAAAAATGGTTACTCGACGTTCGAACCAAAGTAAAAATGCTTGGAATGGATTTTTTGGATTCAATTCCACCTCTTTCGCAAAGCGCGAAGCCAACCATGGAGTTAAGGTAAAACAAACGAACAAAGACATCAACGTTGAAACCACAACCACAATAGAGAATTGGTGTAAGATGTCAGAAATGGTTCCTTCAATGAAGACAACAGGTGAGAACACAACCACATCGACTAAAGTAATCGCAAGTGCCGTGAATCCAATTTCATTTCGTCCATCTAACGCCGCTTGACGACGTTTCTTACCCATTTGTAAGTGACGGTAAATATTCTCAAGTACTACAATCGAGTCATCCACGAGGATACCAATAACCAAAGACATCGCTAATAAAGTCATGAGGTTCAGGGTGTACCCCAATAAATACATCGCAATAAACGTAGAAATCAATGAGGCAGGAATAGAAACCAAAACGATGACTGCATTTCTCATACTGTGCAAGAACAAAAGCATCACAGCAGCCACGAGAATAATCGCTAATTCCAAATCATGGATTACCGCATCCACAGACTCCACCGTAGGACGAGAAGTATCTGTTGCAACGGTAAATTTCAATCCTTCTTTCTTGTATTTCTCTTCGAGGATACCAAAACGTTCTTTCGTTGCCTTGGACATTTCCACCGCGTTGGCGTCACTTTGTTTTTTCAAGCGAAGTCCGATACCATTTACTCCATTTAAACGAGAAACGGCAATTTTATCGTCGCTGGCATCAACTACCTCTGCGACATCTTTCAATTTCACGCTTGAGGTACCTTTCGCATAGAGAATCAAATCTTCAATATCCGACATGCTTTGGTATTTACCTGCTAATCGAACCGTCATTTGCTCCCCTTCACTTTTCACTTTACCAGTTGGAAACTCGACATTTGCCGATGAAATCACTTGATTAATCGTTGACAACGATAATCCATAACGCTTCAACTTATCTTTGTCCACGTTAATTCGAAAAGATCTGCGTTCGCCGCCAATCACTTGGACCTCCGCGACACCTTTCGTTTGCTTGATTTGGGGAAGGATTTGGTCATCCATTAATTCCATCAAATCTCTGTCTGACATATTTGAAGCGACCGCACTTACCTGTAAAACCGGAGAAGCATTGGGTTCGATTTTCGCCACTACTGGCGTTTGAGCGCCTTCGGGTAAATTATTGAGGACATTGTTGATTTTTCGTTGAGCATCCTCTAAGGACTTATCAATATTTGCCGATGCTTTGAATTCCAATAATAAAAGTGATGCGTTATCTAAAGAGAAAGACGTCACTTCATTGATGTTTTCAATACCACTTAAGGCATCTTCCAAGGGCTTAGAAACTTGCGTCTCGACCGTTGCAGGTGAGGCACCAGGATAAGTCGTAGTGACAGTTAATAAGGGAGGAGAAAAATCCGGAAGAAGCTCGTAAGAGAGTTGATTGTAACTGATGAGTCCACCACCAATTAAAATCGTGAAAATCACGATGATAAACGATGGACGTTTGATCGATAGTTCTGTGAGTGTCATATCTGCTTACTTAGACAATTTTACATTGGTATTATTCTCCAAATTCACTTGTCCTTTAACAACCACTACGTCATTTTTAGACAATCCAGAAACCACTTCTAGGTATTCTCCATCCGATGTCCCAGCTGTAAACGATGTTAACACAGCCTTTCCGTCTCTCACGACATACACTTGTGGATTTTTCGATGAACCAACCAATGCTTTTCTAGAGACAGCAAGCGTTGTAATACTTGTTGAATTCTCTAAAGAAACGGACCCATACATTCCAGCCATGATTTTATTTGCAGCTGTATTTTGTATTGTGGTTTGTATTTTGAAATTGTGTGAACCATCTGCTTGAACAGCGATCATGCTTACATTTCCGTTAAATGCTTCTTGACCATAGATATCGGCATTCGCAATAACCTTTTGACCTTTCTTAAACTTCATTACATCGCGCTCAGGAACTGAAATAGTCAACTTTAACGAGGAAATATCCGTTAATTCAACGATTGGTGTCCCAGGCATTACCATAGAACCTAAATCAACCAACTTTTTCGTTACCACTCCACCGAAAGGAGCGACGATGGATGAACTTCTTAATTGTTTCTGCAATTGCTTCAACTGAACTTCCGCTGACTTCAATGCTAATTCCATTTTCTCCGCTTCCATGGTAGAAATTACTTGGTCCTTGCGTAAACTAGAAAAACGAGCATTGTCATTTTTCAACTGAGCAATATTCAATTTCGCGTTGTCAATTTGCAATTGCGTCAATTCGTTATCTAAACGGGCTAAAACTTGACCTTTTCGAACCACATCGCCTTCTTTGACACTTAATTCGATTAATTTTCCTGATCCATCAGAAGCCACATTATTTTGGTGATTCGCTTCGAATGTCCCTAAAAAACTCATCGAACGGTCAAAGGTATGAGTGATTGGATTTACTGCCTCAACAAGAATGGATTGTTTAGCGTCGTAAATAAATATTTTTTCCTCAGCTGCCTTCTTATTTGAAAACAATTTAACAACGAGTAAAGCAATAACCACAATGGCAACTACTGCGATGGAGATAATTCGTTTCATTTTTTTTCTTATTTAATATTTCCGATTGATTTTAAGTATTCTAGTTCTGCTTGGCGCAATTGTATATAGGAAGAAACAACGTTTGATTGTGCTTGCTCAAGTCCAGTTTCTGCCATTATGAGGTCATTCGAACTGATCAAACCTTCTTTGAATTTTAAATTGGCATTCGCATATACATTTTCCGCAAGACGTAATTGTTCTTTGCTGACATCTAAGGATTCAGACTTCACAGTGATTTGGCGTTTGTTTGTCGTAATAGCATAGTTCAATTGTTGATTCAACAATTCATACTGATTGTCAATTTTCTCCAAGTTCAGCAGATTCAACTTCGCTTTATTCACACGTTCCATGCCAGAAAACAAGTTCCAATCCAAACGAAGTCCAAGAAATGCTCCAGGAATTCCCGTTCTAAAGTCATCTTCTGGTTTCAAGTTGATGTTGTAATTGTAAATTCCGTAAAAACTTACATTAGGCAAGTAACTCATTCTAATTCCTTGTGCTTCTGCTTCATTCAATTTACGCTGGGACTCCACTAGATTTAATTGCAGAAGGTTTGGTGTAGCCTCCTTTAAAATGGTTTTTTGAACCATCGCATCCGTGGAAAGGACTAACTGCTGTTGCAATGGCATTCCAATGAGTATTTTCAACAAATTCTCTAATTGATCCTTTGTCGCTAGTAAGTTGGACTTGTTATTCACCAAACTCAATTCATTGATTTTGATTTTATCGACTTCCGTTGGAATAATGATTCCCTGTGCCAAGGAAGCTTCCATGTTTTTCAGGATGGCACGTGTGTGAACAATGTTCGCATCAATAAAAGACAATTGCTGATTGACACCTTGCAATAAAAAATAGGTGTTGGAAACTTGGTAACGAACTTCTTGAATAGCGATGTCGCGCTGTGTCCCAACAAGATCAGAGTTGATTTTCAATGCCGCTAGTCCATAATTAACTTGAGAGTTAAACAAGATTTGCGTCAATTGTAAATTATTAGACAAGATGAAAGGAACACCGAATTTGACTGTGTTGTAGACACCTGCCGGACCACCAAAAGCGGAGGCTGGAATGATTTGTCCAGGAATTACCGCATTGTACTTATAGTCTGCGTTAAAATTCAACTGCGGCATTCGTGTTGCCAGGTATGCTTCTCTTTGACGCTCATTCATCAGCACATCAAGATTAGCATTTCGAATTTGAAGGTTGGCTGTATCAG
>JBEDCT010000105.1:0-7241 GCA_041176665.1 Bacteroidota bacterium
GTTCAAACTATAATTCAGTGGTGAAAGCAGATGACTTTGCCGCAAAGTACAGCTTAGCGAATGAATTATACGATGAAAAACAATACGAAAAAGCCATCGTCTTGTATGAGCAAATTTACCAGCATTCTCCAAAAAGCGCAGAAGGTGAGCTGTCGTATTACCGCCTAGCTAAAAGTTATTTCCAAGTAGAGGATTACTACATGGCTCAATATTACTACAGTGCGTACATGCAGCGTTTTCCTTATAGCGTAAAGAATGAAGAGGTTTTGTTCATGGTGGCGTTGTGCAGCGTGAAAAATTCTCCGGAACATTCTTTGGATCAAACAGAAACGGAATTAGCGATTAATAACGTTCAGCAATTTATTGACCGTTATCCACAATCGTATCTGATAGATTCGTGCAATCAAATCATTGATCAGTTGCAATTTAAATTAGAGGCCAAACAATACGATCAGGTGAAGCTTTACGACAAAATGGAAAACTACAAAGCTGCTGTTGCTTCAGGTGAATTGTTTTTAGAAGGACACGGACAATCAGATTTTGCAGAAGAAATAAACTACGTCGTTGTTAAAAATTCTTACTTTTTAACAATCAATAGCATTGAGAGTAAAAAATCAGAGCGATTCGAACAAACTAACGAAAGATTCCGTACCTTTGTGGTTCGTCATCCGCAGTCAAAATACTCGAAAGAATTGAGTTCGTACCTTGATAAGTTGAGCGAGAACAACAACTGAAAAGTGAATTATGAGTTATAAAAACACACCAGCAGAAAAGTCAACCATTACGCGTGATACCATTCGTATGGAAGAAAAAACAGGAAATATCTACCAGGCTTTGGTGGCTATTTCTAAGCGAGCGAATCAAATTTCTTCTGAAGTTAAAGAAGAGTTGACGCAAAAACTTCAAGAATTTGCCTCCACTACGGATAACTTGGAAGAAGTTTTCGAAAACCGTGAGCAAATTGAAATCTCAAAGCATTACGAGAAAATGCCGAAGCCAACAGCGATTGCTACGCAGGAGTTATTGGATGACAAAATCTACATGCGTCAACCAGAAGAAAAAGAGTAATGCAAGGAAAGCGCATCCTTCTTGGTATAACAGGAGGTATTGCAGCTTATAAAATTGCTTACCTCATACGAATATTTAAAAAACAAGGGGCAGAAGTCAGAGCAATCATGACTCCTGCCTCTTCTGATTTTATTAGTCCCCTTGTTGTTTCCACCTTGTCAGAAAATCCAGTTCACATTGAATTTTGGAACAAGAAAACGGGTGAATGGGCTAATCATGTTGAATTAGCACTATGGGCAGATGTTTTCATCATCGCACCTTGTACAGCCAACTCCTTAGCGAAAATGGCAAGTGGTATCTGTGACAACTTGTTACTTGCTACGTACTTTTCTATGAAAGGAAAAACCATTATTGCGCCAGCAATGGACTTGGACATGTACCAGCATCCAACAGTGAAACGAAACATGGATACCTTGCTTTCTGATGGCGTTTCGATTATTCCAGCTACGGAAGGATCGTTGGCAAGTGGTTTAGATGGACAGGGACGCATGGAAGAGCCTGAAAATATTGCAGCTTATGTGCAAGATTTCTTTGGTTTAAACATGACAGATTCGACTAAGCGAATTTTGATCACTGCCGGACCAACGTATGAGGCGATAGATCCCGTACGTTATATTGGGAATCACTCCAGTGGGAAAATGGGCTATGAATTGGCTTCAGCGTGTTTGGCAATGGGTTATCAAGTGCTGTTGGTGAGTGGTCCAACATCTTTAGAACTTACGCATCCGAATTTACAACTAGTGAATGTGCAATCGGCACAGGACATGTTAAACGCTGTTCAAGAACATTGGAACACGTGTCACCTTGGAATCTTTAGTGCAGCGGTTGCTGATTATCGTCCCGAAATAGTGGCGACTCGAAAAATCAAAAAGCAGGCGGATGAACATACATTGCAGCTAGTGAAGAATCCAGATATTCTCACATGGGCATCCAACAACCGAAATAATCAACAAAAAGTGGTTGGATTTGCCTTGGAAACAAATAATGCGCAAGAATATGCGTTAGATAAATTGACGCGTAAAAATCTTGACTTTATTATTCTCAATGAGTTTGTAAAAGATGTGAGTGGATTTCAAGCAGAAACAAATAAAATTACTATTTTCGATAGGGATCAATCGGCTTTTGAATTTCCGCTCAAATCAAAAAAAGAAGTGGCAAAAGACATTCTCTCAATCGTTTTAAAAGATTAAAGATGAAAGGATTAATTATTTTATTGTTGGCAATCTCTGGTTTTTCTTTTTCCTATGCACAGGAATTAAATTGTCAAGTATCCGTGATTGTGGATGCAAAAGTGGAGATTTCTTCGACTGAAAAGGAAATTATCAAACAAATGGAGCAAAGTATTTTCGATTTGATGAATAATACGCAGTGGACAAAAGATAAATTCAAAACGGAAGAACGTATCAAATGCAATCTTCAGATTCAAATTCGTGAAATACCCTCTACTGGAACGTATAGAGGAAACATCCAAGTTCAATCAACTCGTCCTTCGTTTAATTCGAGCTACAATACCTTGTTGTTAAATTTTGAAGATGCTGACTTTGCCGTTTCATTTTCTCGAAATGCAGTGTTGGTATATGCTCAAAATCAATATCGTGATAACTTGACATCCATACTTGCGTTTTATGCATATTACATGATTGGATTAGATTACGATTCATTTTCGTTAAAAGGAGGGACACCTTACTATATTGAGGCACAGGCTATTGTAACAAATGCACAAGTCGGTGGTGCTCCGGGATGGAAATCCTCAGAATCAGGGAAAAGAAATCGTTTTTATTTGGTGGATAATATGCTGCAACCGGTTTTTGACCCAATGCGCGAGTGTATATACATGTACCACCGCAAAGGAATCGATAAATTGTATGAGGACAAAGTAGCAGGTAAAAAAGCCATTTATGATGCGCTAAATAAATTAACGCCACTTGCCGCAACACGGCCGAATGCCGTCAATCTACTTAGTTTTCTTTTTGGTAAAATTCCTGAGTTCAAAAATGTGTTCTCCGATTCAGAATTAAAAGAGAAACAAGATTTAGTGACTCTTTTGAAGAGATTGGATTCTGCTAATTCCGCTCGTTACCAAGAAATCCTCGATTAATGTTAGCATCGCTTCGCATTTCAAATTTTGCCTTGATTGACGAAGTTGAATTGGACTTTCAATCAGGATATACCGTGCTTACCGGTGAAACAGGTTCTGGAAAATCGATTCTATTACATGCCTTACAACTTATTTTAGGTGAACGCGCGGAACTTTCGGTGATCGGTCCATCTTCTCCGAAGGCCATTGTGGAGGCAAATTTCAATTTGAACGATTCCTACTTTGCTTTTTTTGAAGAGCATGACCTGGATTACGATGTACAGACCATCATTCGCCGTGAAATTGCCAAGGAAGGAAAATCCCGTGCTTTCATCAACGATGTTCCGGTTTCACTACAAACATTAAAATCACTAACATCGCGTTTGGTTCAAATCCACTCGCAATACAATACGCTTGAACTTAGATCGAAGTCCTTTCAATTAGAATTAATTGATGTACTCACAGGACTGATGCCTGAACGCAAATCTTTTGAGAAAAAATTCAGTGCCTTCGAATCCGTTTCGAAGGAATTGAAGTCTCTTGATGAACAATACCATGCGGCCGTTCAAGCCGAAGATTATGATCGATTTATTCTAGATGAATTACAGGAATTGTCTTTGGGTTCAACGGATTTTTCGCAATTAGAAATCGATATTACACGCATGGAAAATGCGTCGCAAATCCTTCAAGTATTTGGTGAAATTAGTCAGATAACCGCGGAAAACGGAACGTACGAGCAATTGTATCGCCTAAAAGCGAGTGTAGATAAACAATCCAACTACGATCCGCAATTGCAGTCCATGAAAGAACGTTTGGATTCGATTTTACTCGAATTAAAAGATCTTTCCTTGGAAGCAAATGATGCGATAGATCAATTGGATACCAATGAATCCGAAAAAGCGTCCATGATGGAAAACTGGAATGCGTTTAATAAGATTCTAACGAAACATCGCTTGAGTTCAGCGGACGAGTTAACTGCTATGTACGAACAGTTGACTAGTAAATTGAATTCCTTGGATGAATTATTGCATGCATGTATGCAAAAACGCAATGAGCACGCCCAACTGCAATCTGAACTATGGAAAGATGCAAAATACCTTCAGGATGAACGTCAAAAACGCATTCCAGCGATATTGTCTGTTCTGCAAGAGCGACTGAAGGACCTCAAGTTACCACATACGACCTTGAAGTTTGAATTAAGCGAATTAGCCGAGTTTAATCGAACAGGATGTACGGGAGTAGAATTTTTGTTTTCAGCGAATTACGGAATCGAAGCGGTACCGATTGAAAAAGCAGCGAGTGGGGGAGAATTATCCCGATTGATGTTGGCTTTGCAACAATTGATCTCCGAAAAGCAAGATTTACCAACCATCTTCTTCGATGAAATTGATACGGGTGTTTCTGGTGATGTAGCCTTGAAAATGGGACAATTGTTAGAAAAAATGGGCCAAACTGTTCAGCTGATGGCTATTTCACATTTACCACAAGTCGCAGCACGAGCTGCGCATCACATGGTTGTTGCGAAAGAGTTACGGAACGATCGCATGCAAACGACTGTGCGCGTTTTAGATCCTAGTGAACGTCCAGAAGAAATCGCGCGCTTAATGAGTGGTGAAGTCATTACGGAAGCGGCTCTACAAAATGCCGAGAATTTATTGAATGAAAAATGAGTTTGAGTAGCTGCGATCAATCGATGAAGGAACAGGCTTTTCCTAAATTTAAGCATGGACAGTCCTTTGCCTTTTTGGGCAGTTGTTTCTCAGATGAATTGGGAAACATCATTCGTTCGAATGGCTTTGAATCCTTGGTGAATCCCGGCGGTACCATTTTCCATCCCCTAGCCATCGCCAAATTAATTGAATGGAGTTTCGACGATTCGATTTCCTTCCGCATTTTGCAGCATGAAGATATTTTCTTTGCTTGGGAATTATCCGGGACAATCTATGGAATGAGTTCTGAAGAGTTAAGCATCAAAATGGAAAAGCTTCGGACAGAATTAAGAAACTTCCTGCGCTTATCCAATCAGCTATTCGTGACTTTCGGTAGTGCTTGGGCTTATCGATTGCTTTCCGATGGAGAAATAGTAGCCAACTGTCATAAGCAAAGCAGTCATCTTTTTCATAAAGAAAACAGTTCGGTCGAAGAAATCGTCTGCAGATGGAAGTCCGTACTTTTCCTATTGAAAAAGGAAAATCCAAGTATCTCCATTTTTTTTACGGTGAGTCCAGTGCGACACATCAAGGACGGCTACATTGAAAATAATCGAAGTAAAGCACGCTTGTTGTTAGCAGTTGAAGAATTGAAAGAGGAACGCGGGGTATATTATTTTCCCGCTTACGAGTTTGTGCTGGACGAACTGCGTGATTATCGGTTCTTTAAATCCGATGGTGTACATCCTACGCCGGATGCTGTTTTAGAGTTATGGGATTTCTTTCAGTCCAGTTTCTTTAACGATGAAACAATTGAGTTGTTGTTAAACTGGCAGCAGATTCGTCAAGACGAGCAACATAAAATCTTATATCCAAAAAGTCAAGCAGCCCGCAAACACATGGAGCAAACCATGAAACGAAAAGCACAGTTTTTAGCGGCGCATCCCTTGTTTCATTTACTGTAGTTCTACCTGTTACTTTCTTATTTGTTTTCATTCGGATTTAACTGTTTATCAACCGAATAATTCCCATTGTCCAATCGATATTTGATTTTTAACATCGAAAATTTAAAGAAATGGAATTAGTACAAATAAAAGAAAGTATCCATGAGGTTCGGGGTCAAAAGATAATCTTGGATTATGATTTAGCGAAAATGTACCGTGTGGAGACAAAATATTTGAAGCGAACCGTGAGAATACATTATAAAAGATTCCCTTCGGATTTCATGTTTGAGTTAACGAAAGAAGAATGGGAAAATTTGAGGTGCAGAATTTGCACCTCAAAAGTTGCTGGTGGAATTCGTTACCGTCCTTTTGCCTTTTCGGAACAAGGAATTGCGATGCTCAGTGGTCTTATGAACTCAGATGTCGCTATTGGAATAAACATATCCATTATGCGTGCTTTCGTGCACATGCGTCAGTGGGCGCTTTCACATGAGGATCTAGCAAAGCAATTACGAGAGATGGAAAAACAATACAATCAAAAGTTTGTGGACATTGAACAGGTTTTGACTTACCTCATGCAAAAGGATCAAAAAAAAGTAAATCAGTCGAACCGTCAAAAAATTGGATTTAAAGAATAGCGATAATTTCAATTAAAACCTCAAATAAAGAAGTTTCGATATTTAGTTAAATTTGTTTGTCATTAATAACGAATTAATCCGCCCTAAAAAATGATTCAAACAGAAAACTTTGAAAAACTCGAAGTAAGTTCAATCGGAGAACTAAATAAATGGTTGCATGAAAACCACCAACAAAAGGAAAGCATTTGGTTAGTGACATACAAAAAGATTGTTCCAGAAAAGTACCTATCAACATCAGTGGTTTTGGATGAATTACTGTGTTATGGTTGGATTGATGGTATTCGACGTAAATTAGATGATAACCGAACGATGCAATTGATATCACCGAGAAGAATAGAACATTGGGCTAAGTCATATAAAGACCGGGCTGAAAAATTGATTGAATTGGGAAAAATGCAAGTTTCAGGATTTCAATCCATCGAAATTTCTAAGCAACATGGTTTGTGGGATTTTATGGATGATGTTGATAAACTCATAGTTCCTAAAGATCTCCAAGATGCCTTGAACAAAATTAGTGGAGCCTCAGATTTTTTTCATGGAATAAACGACTCAAGTAAGCGTTTTGTTTTAAGGTGGATTAAACTTGCCAAAATGGATAAAACAAGGATTTCAAGAATTGATCAAATCGCACTTTTATCTGCTAAAGGCGAAAAATTGAAAGGAAGCTAACTTTAAGATAATAGCAAGGAGATGTCCGAAATTCTAGATAACTACAACAAAGAACAAGTTATTCATCAGCTTGATAAACGAAAAGGAGGGTATTTTTACTTGACCATTCCAGCTGATTACGTAAACCAATTTAAAAACAAACGACTTACGCGTTTTATGTGTACACTTGAAGGGAAATTTACCTTTCAATGTGGTT
>JBEDCT010000106.1:0-4424 GCA_041176665.1 Bacteroidota bacterium
CTCGCGCTAAATCGATTTTTTCTTGGATCCCGATTTATTTCTCAAGCAGTTGGAAAATTAATCATTTATTCTTGGATGCTTGCGTGTTTGAAAAGATCATGAGGTGTTTTTTCACTTTTTACCCATTCATAGACTCGTTCATTCATAAAAGATTGAAAAATGGAAGGACCCTTTTTCGTAAAAAACATGGATTTTGTCTTTTCCCGAGTCCAAAACACTAGTTCACCTCAAATTGTATCCTTAACTTCGCGCCTTGAAAACAAAAATACTGAATCGTTCAACGTTTCAGTTCGATACTTTTGACCTATGAAGCGCATCAACGAATACAAGAAATTATTTCAAATTGAAAGTCAAATCGATTTGGCAGAGCTAAAACAAACTTACCGTAAGTTGGTGAAGCAATGGCATCCGGATAAGTTTCAAGATGGAGATCCATTGAAAGAAGAAGCGGCGATTATGGGTCGACAAGTAACCGATGGATATCATTTTTTAGTGAGCATCGCACCAGAAACGAAAGCAGCTAATTTAGCAGAGTACACGGCAACCATCAACGAATGCATGATTGCTGACTACAAACACAAAGGACTTTTATTGGAAATCACTTTCACAGACGGATCCACTTACGAGTACTTCGGCGTGAATGCGAATGTCTACAAAAAATTCATCAATTCCGATAAGCAAGTTCGTTTTGCTAAGCGTTTTATCTACGAAAGTTTCTTGTATCGTAAATCGAAGAAGGCTACTGAGGAGTAGTGACTAGTGACTAGTGCTCAGTGACTGGTGCTCAGTGCTCAGTGAACAGTGCCGAGTTTACTTCGACGAATTTCGCTCTGTTTCCCGCTCTCTTTCTCTCTCCCGCTCTCTCTCTCTCGCTCTCTTACTCTCTCTCTCCGCCGTGGCGGACTCATTACTATGCAATAAAAAATAGTTCTTACATTCGTAAAAATAAACTTTCATGAAATCAGTTATACTTTCTTTTTGTGTCCTTTTTAGTGTTGGAATTTTTGCACAAGTCCCAAGTTACGTTCCACAATACGGTTTACTTGGATATTATCCGTTTACGGGAAATCCGAATGATGTCAGTGCCAACGCAGCGAACTTAACGAACAATAACGCGGTATTAACTGCAGATCGATTTGGGACAGCAAATGCGGCTTATTCGTTCAACGGCATCAATCAGAATTTGATCAATTCCACACCGAACTTTACCTTTAATCCAGCTTCCAGTTTTACTATTTCCTTTTGGTATAACCGAAATAGCACATCCACCAATGGGGTACTTATCATGAATGCCACCAATGCTGCCGGTAATTTCATTTGGATATTTCAAGCTGGAGCGACTAATTCACAATTCGGAACGAACAAGCAACAATTCGCGTGGATTTGGGCTCAAACAGCTTCTACCACAAGTGCTTGGACACACATCGTTTGTGTCTATAACGCCGGAGCAATGACCTTGTACAAAAACAATGTGCAAGTCGCAACGGGAACGTATACACACACGAACGTGACCAGCGCAGTGATGCCATTGTACGTTGGACGCGGTGTAGGTGGAGATTTCTACAATGGAAAAATGGATGATATCGGTATTTGGAATCGTGCTTTAACCGTTTGTGAAATAAACGATTTATACAACAGTTCCAATTCCTTAACGGGAGTCAGCGCCGGACAAGACATCAGTAGCTGTAATAGCCAAGCCATCACCTTAAATGGATCTGGTGCGATCAATTATTTCTGGAATCAAAACGTAAGCAATGGCGTTCCCTTCACTCCTACTGCCAATGGAACTTACCTCGTGACTGGATTTAACGCAAACGGCTGTTCACAATGGGACGAAACCAATGTTTCACTCGGACAATTGAGCATCAATGCCGGACAAGATTTGTCAGTTTGTCCAGGAGATACCGTTACACTAAATGCCACTGGCGCCCAAACCTACACCTGGACAAACGCTGTTACCAATAACCAACCTTTTGTTGCAACGCAAAGCGGAACCTACATCGCCACAGGAGTTGATGGATCTTGCACAGATACCGATACCTTGCAAATCAATGTCCTGCCCTTACCTCAAATCAACGCAGGAAACGACACCGTTTTGTGTGCAGGGGGTTTGGTGACTTTGAATGCTTCCGGTGGACAAAATTACACATGGAATAACGGGATTCAAAATGCCGTTCCATTCACTGCACTTTCGAGCGCATCATACATCGTTACTGGATTTAGTCCGGCTGGATGTGCGAATCAAGATACACTTGAAGTGGTTGCGAATCCTGTACCGAACATCAACGCAGGAAACGATGTTTCTACATGTTCAGGTCAAGCAATTGTTCTATCAGGCATCGGAGGATTCAATTTACAATGGAACAATGGCGTACAAGACGGCGTTCCATTTTATCCAACAGGAAACGGCACTTACATCGTTACAGGCATGAGCAACGATGGTTGTTATGGCACGGATACCTTGAATGTCAGCGTTGGTACCTTACCAGACATTTCCGCTGGAAACGACCAAGTAATTTGTCAAGGAGATTCAGTCGTGTTGGCAGCAAACGGCGGATTAACCTACCAATGGAGCAATGGCGAACAAAATGGCGCTTCAATCTTCCCAACGCAAAGCATCACGCTTGGAGTTACCGGATTTAGTGGCGCAGGATGTAGCAATACTGATTCGATGTCCATCACCGTGAATAACCCGAGTCAAAGCACCATCAACGCAAACGGCATCGATGTTTATTCCTTAAACGGCATTGAATACACGACATCAGGAACATACACACAGGTCATTACGAATTCCGTAGGATGCGATAGTACAATTACGCTCATCCTCAGCATGGATTACACAGGGATTTCCGAAGCAAGCTCGACACCATTGAACGCGTATCCGAATCCAACAAATGGCGAACTAAACATTGTTGTTCCCGATGCATTGATTGGTCAAACGGCAAAATTAACGGACATCTCAGGAAAGCAAATCGCACGTATTCCTTTAAGTGAACCATTGGTAAACGTATCAATAGGCAATCTTTCCGCTGGAACGTATTTCCTTACAATGGATAACGAGAGCTGTGCGCCGATTCGAGTGGTGAAAGAATGATAATGTGCTAATGTGCCAATGTGCTAATTTGCTAATGCCTGTCCCGACCCTTTGGGATGCTCATGTTATGTCGCTTTCGCTTGAAGTGTTTTCGTCTAAATTGATTCGATCTCCGCTCTGTTTCCCGCTCTCGCTCTGTTTCTCGCTCTCTCCGCTGCGGTGGAGTACTCATGTTTTCCAACAAACGCGTATAGTGGAAAGGACACTGAGCACTGAGCACTAGTCACTAGTTGACAATTAAATTCGTAATATTGCCTCTTCAAAATACCTAACCCGACATTTTGCAAGAAATCATATCTTACATACACCTGCATCCACTGCGCATTATAGCGGGAATTGTTGCGGTATTTGCTGTATTGATTACCTTGTTTTTCCTGCAGAAAAAGGGACTAAAAAAATGGCTGACTTTGGTCGCAATCATTGGATTTATTCCTTTGGCGTTTCGCATCGTTAAGATGACGCCTGTTCGAAAAATTCGCTTGTTTGAAAATGTATCAACTTACGAAAACACCGAAAAATCTTCGTTTCAAGAAAATGGCATTCGTACCTTCGGCTTGGACATCTCTCATCACCAAGGATACATCGAATGGGATTCCGTAGCGACTTCCAAACATCCGATTCAATTTATCTTTATTCGCGCCACAGATGGATCACGGATTCTTGATCACGAATTTCACCGAAATTGGGAGGAAAGCCAAGGGAAACACTTTATCCGAGGAGTCTATCATTTCTATCGTCCGAATCAATCTTCCACCGATCAATTTAACTTTTTCAAAAGCCATGTTTATTTGCGTAAAGGAGATCTGCCACCTGTTTTAGACTTGGAACGAAACAGTTTGTTTGGACGAGAAAACTTACTTCGCGGGGTAAAAAATTGGTTGGCATTAGCGGAAAAGCATTACGGTGTCAAACCGATTATTTACGCCAACCGAGATTTTTACCTGCGCTATTTCAATACCAAGGATTTCAAACCCTATCACTTCTGGATTGCCGCCTATTCTGGCCGACACCGTGTAGCAAATATACCTTGGAGTTTCCATCAATTTACAGAAGAAATATACGTGAAAGGAATCGAAGGAAAAGTGGATGGAGATGATTTCAATGGCGATCGAAAAGAATTGGAGAAGTTAACCATTCGTTGATTCCAAGTTTTATTCGAGTTTCATCCTTCTTAGATCAGCCCAACTTACCGATTTTGTACGAACCAAAAAGACCTATTCGAAATAAACACCATTTGAAGTCCACAATAAATTTACAAAATCTCCTTTAATAACTAGGTATTTAGTAATTATTCTGTTACATTTAGCGAACTATGTTACGTTTATGTTAC
>JBEDCT010000107.1:0-13248 GCA_041176665.1 Bacteroidota bacterium
ATTCTCAGCTTGAAGATTATTTTAATTTTGTAGTTACATGAAATTATTTTCTTTTTGTCTTTTAACACTGAGTTTTGTCCTGGTTGGATTCGGTTTATTAAATCCGAAGGATTCAGAACAAATGAACCGTTACTCAAAAGCAGAAACAATTCCTGTTTTCGATTGCACGAAATTTGTGGGGGAAGATCTTACACTTAGGTTAAATAATCGACTTTGTGAATACATGGACCGCTCCGTGAAACAAGGAGTTAAACCCTCAGCTGACAAAAAGGGCATTCAACGAATGATTCGCGCCGGGAAATTAAAACTGATCACCGCAAACAACGGATTCGTTTTAGATACCTTCAATTATTCCTACGCGGCACTAACCCCGTATGCAGATAAAATCCTAACTGAAATTGGATCCGCATTTCAAGATTCCCTTAAAAACACACCTTTAGCTGGAACAAAGTTATTGGTAACGTCCATGACGCGCACACACTACACGGTATCGAAATTAGTCCGACATAACCGAACGGCCGTACGAAAAAGCCCACATTTAAATGGCAACAGTTTTGACTTTTCTTTTTCCCGATTTTCGAGTATTCGTCCACTTACAACTTGTGAAACACAATACCTACAACAATTAAGTGCATCGATTTTATACCACTTCAAAAAGGACTGTAAAATTTGGGCAACTTATGAACGCCATGAAGAGTGTTTGCATGTCGTTGCGCGCATGGGGAAATAAAAAAATGCCTTACTTTTGCAGCGAATGAAACAGCTTCTACTCCTTTTATTTTTAGTTCAATGCGGACTGGCATTTAATCAGACTTCAACAGAACCTACCTCTGGAATTTCTGCACTACGAATCGAAGCTGACCTGATTATTGATGGAAAACTTTCAGAAAAAGAATGGAAAACTGCTCCCGAAGCACATTCCTTCACTCAGCTTCAGCCTTATCCAGGAAATGAGGCTAGAAAACGAACGGAAGTGAGAATGCTCTACGACGATAACGCCGTTTACATTAGCGCCATTTGTTTTGATGACCCTGATTCCGTTTCAAAGGTTTTATCCATCCGCGACGACTACAATCCCAACTTGGATATCTTTAGCGTTTACCTTGACACCTACAACGATGATCAAAATGGATTCTATTTTGGAATTACAAGTCGTGGTGTTCAAATTGATGCAAAAATACAAGGCAGCAATTACATTGGTGAATTAAACCTTGCCTGGTCCAGTGCTGCGGCTCTCACAGAACAAGGCTGGACACTTGAAATGCGCATCCCATACAGTGCCATTCGCTTTCCAAATACTGAAATTCAACGTTGGGGAATCAATTTCTCTAGAGAAATTTCAAGATATAGAGAAAATTCTACTTGGGTTAAAGTGAACCCGGACTTAGAGAACTTTCTTATTGAAAGTGGTGAGGTAGACGGAATCAAAGGAATCAAACCCCCACTTCGTTTGGCAATGATGCCATATGTCTCCTCTTATTTAGATCGCATTCCAAAAGGGGATGGAACCTTTGGTTGGACACGTTCTTTAAACGGTGGAATGGACATCAAATTAGGTGTGAATGAAGCGTTTACCTTGGATGTGACTCTCGTTCCAGATTTTGGACAAGTGGTTTTTGATCAACAGGTCTTGAACTTGAGTCCGTTTGAAGTGCAATTCAATGAAAATCGTCAGTTTTTCACGGAAGGAACCGAATTATTCAACAAAGCCGGATTGTTCTACAGCCGTAGAATTGGTATTCAAGCACCTTATAAAGTAGTCACAACGATGTTAGGTCCAGATGAGTATTTAAAAAATGTTCCCGCTGGATCGAAATTGTACAATGCAACAAAACTTTCAGGTCGAATGAGTAATGGACTTGGTATTGGAGTTTTTAATGCCGTAAATGCTGCGCAATATGGTACAGCAGTGAATTACGATAGCGGATTAGAACGCGAAGTCATGATTTCACCTCTAACGAATTACAATGTATTTGTTCTCGATCAAAACCTCAAGAACAACAGTTCAGTAACATTTACCAACACGAGTGTTTTGCGTTCAGGTGAGTTTTATGATGCCAATGTCAGTGGAGTTAATTTCAATGCGAATACGAAGAATAATAAATTCAATTTTAACGGTAAAACGACCGTTTCTGTGCAAAGAAGTACAAATTCCTCAATTGGATATAACTACAATTTCAACTTTGGGAAGCAACGTGGAACGTGGGTTTATGGAATAGGATACTTAGAAGAATCGGATAAATTCGACCCAAATGATCTAGGTTTTAACTACAATAACAACAAGCGCATCCTTGAAGTATCAGGTGCTTTCCGAAACTTTAAACCAAAGTGGAAAGAACTAACAAAGATTATTTTAAGTGGTTCAGTTTCTAGTATGAGACTGTATGCTCCCAATAATTACATTGGAACCTACTCAAATTTGGGATTTGTTATTGTATCGAAGTCCTTTAACGCAACAGGTTTTGGAAACAACAATACGCTCACTAAAAATTACGATTATTTTGAACCGAGGGTTTGGGGATCTTACTTTCTACGTCCAAAAACCTACAATTTTAATTGGTGGGTTTCCTCCAACTATCAGAAACGATTGGCCTTGGATGCAGGAGTGAATTACAACGTTGTTCAACGTGGAAATTGGAAAGAATATGGCTATAATGTGAGTCCGCGCATTCGATTTACTGACTTCATTGCTTTCAGTTATAATTGGAGCCAAGATTTTGAACGAAACAGCGAAGGATACGCCGTTCCGTTTGATGAGCCGCTAAACTTGCCGTCAGGAATCATCTTTGGAAACCGTGATCGAATTAATACCACCCAAACAATTTCCATGGAATACATCTTGACCAATCGCATGGGAATTACCTTCCGTTTAAGACATTACCGCTCTGCCATCAACTACCACTATTTCGGATCATTAAATGAGCAAGGATTAATCGATGCCATTCCAAGCTATCAAGGATTAAATAATAACGGAGAATCAGCATACAACATCAATTACAACGCCTTCACGATTGATTGTCAATACCGTTGGGTTTTTCAACCGAACAGTGAATTCAACATTGTTTGGAAAAACTCCATATTTAGTGCGGACAAAGATGTGCAATCCATGTACTGGTCCAATCTGCAAAACACCCTAGCAAATGGACCAGTAAACAGTTTGTCATTCAAGCTAATCTACTGGCTTGATGCCGGAAGTATGATTTCAAAAATCAAATTGTAATTACCATTTAGAATACTCACCATCGCTAGAAATGTATCCATGTTGGTACGTTTCGTTCGGAATGTCGCTTTCTTCGATGATACTTGGATATACTTGTTGTTTCTCGTAGAAGATCTTTCCACCCAGTGGCACAGCAATCATGAACTTCACATTTTGATCACGGAATTTATCCTTTGTTGGAAACGAATACATCGTTTCTAACGTTAACTTGTTAGAACTGACCTGGTAATTGCAGCGAATGTTTCTCGCCTTTTTCAGTGCGGACTCATGTGTGCGTCCTTGCGCGTCGTTTACTTGTTTCAGATGGAATAGTGAATCGGACGACTGTGAATACACCAACTCAATTCCACGAAGGTAAACACGTCCATTTTTGATGGTCACTACACCTTCATCGCCATTACTTTTTATTTTAAATCCATCGATCATTTGTCCTTCAATGGATTTTTTCTCAATGTTCAATTCATTCCCAGGAATAAGCGCAATTTCTTTTTCCACTTCCCCGTAAATGGCCATTGAACGTCCAATTTGAACACCACCAATACTAACCAACACAATTCCAACAACAAGTGTCACTCCAAAGATTGCGGTCAGAACCTTTAAATACGTTGCTTTGAATTGGGTTATCAGTCGAATGCCGAACAAGTAACTTTGTGCGACAACGGCGATAGCAATCAAGGCGATTCCGAGAAAGAAATAGGACTCGTGGGAAGTGGACTCAAACAACAATCCACCGAAATCCTGGAAGGACATGAATCGTCCGTTGAATTGTGCTGGAATGATATCCGGATTGACAAAGAAGAAGATGATAGCGAAGACAAAAATTCCTGTTCCAAAGAGTAAAGCCCAAATCCCAATGATTACAGAAATGACACGAAGTACGCCCCCAACCGTTGATTGAATTCCAGAATTCGCCTTAAATTCCTTCGCGCCCTTTTTGATGCGGCTGGCTGCATCACCAAGCTCCGATTTCATGTTTTCAATGTTGACATGTTGCCCTTTCATGCGCAGTTTATCGCTACTTGTTTTCGCCAGTGGAACAAGTGCCCATAACACAATGTAGAGCAAGAATCCAATCCCAAAAGTTAAAAAGGTAAAGACGTAAATCGCACGAATAATGACAACATCCACATTGAAGTAGGCAGCAACACCAGCACAAACACCACCAATCATCGCTCTATCTCCATCCCTGAATAGGCGTTTTTCCACTGAATCATCGTGAACTGCTGACGCTGTTTCACTTGTGGCTGTTGTGTCACCGGAAAAATCCTCCGGCTGACCCAACTTCTCCACGATTTGTTCAATCACTGAAAGTTCAACCACTTGTTTAAACGGTGTTAATTGCTGTTGAATTAATTCAACCATCCGAAGTTCGATGTCTTGAAGAATTTCATCACTCCCCTCCTCTTTTTGAAGGACTTGCTTTAACTGCTGCAAATAAGCATTCAAACGATCATACGCTAGCTCCTCGAAAATAAAAGGAACTCCTTGTAAATGAATGGAAACTGTTTTGTTCATAATCTGTGTTTTATAAAGTTGTAATGTGACTCACCGCTTGTTGCAGTTCCGTCCATGTGCGTTCTAACTCGCTTAAAAATGCTTTTCCTTCTTCTGTAATGGTGTAATATTTTCTTGGTGGACCAGAAGTTGACTCTGCCCAGCGGTAATCCAACAAGTGCATGTTTTTCAAGCGCGTCAATAAGGGATAAATCGTACCCTCCACCACTTTCAATTGAGCCAAGTCCAGTCTTTCCAAGATTTCGGAAGGATACGCTTCTTTTTTGTCCAAAATGCTCAAAATGCAATACTCGAGTATTCCTTTGCGCATTTGTGACTGTGTATTTTCAACGTTCATTTGGAAATATTTTATACAAAGATATATGTTTTACTTTGTATTATGCAATACATAGTAGTAAAATAAAAAAAATGCTTGAATTATTTCAAGCACTTAAAGTAATCGTAAGGCTCTAAGCATGAGAGGCATTGGTAATGAGCTTTGCACGCCGTGCTACCAAATTGACTGACCATTTTTGTTTCACGAGAGCCACATTTGGGACAAGGAACGACCGTTGGAGCGGCAAATAGCACGCTTTTATCTACTTCGTCTTCTGGAGGCGCGATGCCAAAAGCGCGAAGTTTTTCACGACCCGACTCTGAAAGCCAGTCTGTTGTCCAAGCTGGAGATAAAACCAGATCAACTTTTGCCTGAATGCCGTGTTCTTTTAATTTTAGAAGAATATCGTCCTCCATGGTTTTCATAGCTGGACAACCACTATACGTTGGAGTAATGGTAATGTGCCATTCGTTATTCACGTACTCAACTCCCCGCAAAACACCGAGATCAGCTAACGAAAGGACCGGAATTTCCGGGTCACATACCTCATCCAATAAAGAAAGAATTGATTCTTTACTTACCATTTCATGTTTGGATATGCTCGTTGCATGTATTGTAAGTCGGACAACAAATAACCAAAGTGTTCAGAGTGTATTCCCCTTCTACCACCTTCAAATTGCCAATTATTTGTTGGGATAACCAACGTTGCTTCTTCCAAAACGGACAATACTGTTTTCGACCACTGCTCTTTTATTTCACTCATGGATGGAACCATTCCTGACGAAATCAAGGCGAGATCCGCTTCCGTTTCGCTAAATAATTCATCCGTGTAACGCCACAATAAATCCAATGCTTTTTGGACACGTTGATGAGATTCATCCGTCCCATCACCTAGACGAATAATCCATTCGGACGTATGTTTCAAGTGATAGCGTGTTTCCTTTAAGGACTTTGCAGCAATTGCAGCAATTTGTTTATCCGAGGAGTCTAGCAACTTTTCATACAAAGGCTTTCTAAACGCATCGAATAAAAATTGTCGCATCATCGTATTGGCAAAATCCCCATTCGGTTGTTCTACCAAAAGAGCGTTACGGTATTCGTTTTCAAAACGTAAAAATGCCAAGGCATCATGATCCTTTCCTTGTCCGTCTAACTCACCAGCGTAATCCAACAAACTCATAGCTTGTCCGATTAAGTCCAAAGAAATGTTCGTCATCGCGATGTCCTCCTCTAAAATTGGACCATGTCCACACCATTCACCTAAACGTTGTCCTAAGATAAGACTATCATCTCCTAAACGAAGAACGTAATTATACAAAGCTTCATTCTTCATCTTACATGTGTTTTATACCGTCGGGAACATCATAAAACGTAGGATGACGGTAAACTTTTGTGTCAGATGGTTCGAACAAAGAGTCAGCTTCGGTAGGATCAGAAGCATGAACATTATTTGATTCAATGACCCAAATACTGATTCCCTCAGATCTACGCGTGTACACATCTCGTGCGTTTGCCAATGCTAATGTAGCATCTGGTGCGCGTAAGCTACCAACGTGTTTATGGTTTAATCCTTGTTTACTGCGGATAAACACCTCCCAAAGGGGCCAATCTCTGTTTGACATAGTTTCTAAATATCGTGTTGTTATGCTGTTTTTTTCAATGCACGTTTCTCTGCGTAGGCCATTGCGGCTTCACGCACCCACATACCTTCTTCTTTCGCTTTCTTACGTGCCTCAATGCGTTCTTTATTACAAGGACCATTTCCATTCACCACTTGCCAGAATTCATCCCAATTAATTGGACTAAAATCATAATGACCTGTTTCCTCGTTCCATTTTAGATTTGGATCTGGAATCGTTAATCCAAGAATTTCTGCTTGCGGAACAGTCGCATCAACAAAACTTTGACGAAGCTCATCATTGGTGAAACGTTTGATTCTCCATTTCATGGATTGAGCAGAGTTCGGTGATTCATCATCACTTGGTCCGAACATCATTAAAGCTGGCCACCAGAAACGGTTCATTGCATCTTGAGCCATGGTTTTTTGAGTCGGTGTTCCATTACACAATGTAACTAAACTCTCAAATCCTTGTCGTTGGTGAAAAGATTCTTCTTTACAGATTTTTACCATACCACGAGCGTAAGGACCGTATGAACAACGACACAAAGCAACCTGATTCATGATGGCTGCACCATCAACCAACCAACCGATTGTGCCAATGTCAGCCCAAGTAACCGCAGGATAATTAAAAATAGAAGAATACTTCGCTTTCCCCGAATGTAAATCATCGATTGTATCTTCGCGGTCAGCACCTAAAGTCTCTACAGAACTGTATAAATAAAGTCCGTGTCCGGCCTCATCTTGCACTTTTGCTAATAAAACCGCTTTACGACGTAAATTCGGCGCACGTGTAATCCAATTCCCCTCAGGAAGCATTCCGACGATTTCAGAATGTGCGTGTTGAGAAATCTGACGAATCAACGTTTTACGGTATTCATCTGGCATCCAGTCGTTTGGTTCGATTTTAATTTCTTTATCAATCTTTTCCTGGAAACGCTTTTCTAATTCTTGTAAATCCATTGTTTTCATGTTCTTACTGCTTTTGACAAATATACGAAATATCAATATTTACTTTAAACAAATATCGCAGAACATTGTTCCTCAAAATAGACAAAATACTTAAGTATTGTGTAAATTTGACTTCAATTTAAATTTCAACTTGAATGACGCCAAAATTTCATTCTCTTCAGATAAAAAACATACGTAAAGAGACCAAAAGCTGTGTTTCCATCAGTTTTGATCTGCCCCGAGAATTACAAGACGATTACCAATATTTATCCGGACAATACCTTACCTTAAGAAGTACAATCAACAATGAAGAAGTGAGGAGATCTTACTCCTTGTGTTCTTCCCCTACCGATAAAGAGTGGCGTGTTGCCATCAAGCAAGTGGAGAATGGTGTTTTTTCCACATTCGCACTTCACGAACTGAAAGAAGGCGACTTTTTAGATGTCATGAATCCAATGGGAAATTTCAAATTGGAAACCAACCCTAATCATGAGAAATCTTACGTGCTTTTTGCCGCTGGAAGTGGTGTCACACCGATATTTTCCATTGCAAAATCTATTCTGCGAGAAGAACCAAAGAGTCAGGTAACCATGTTTTACGGTAATCAAGGATTTTCCGAAGTGATTTTCCGCGAAGAACTGGAAAACCTCAAAAATGAATATTTAGATCGCTTTTGCCTAGTACATCTTTTTTCTAGGGAAAATATTGGAAATGCGATTCAAAAGGGACGAATTGACGAGCAAAAATGCTTGGATTTACACAAGGCCTTTTTACAGAATGAACAAATAGACGATGTGTTTATTTGTGGTCCAGAACAAATGATTTTGGATGTCAAAGCCGCCATGCTTCAAAAAGGACTTCCAGAGAAAAGCATTCACTTTGAATTATTCCACTCTGGCGCAGCGAAAACAGAAGCGAAGAAAAATACAGAAATACGAGAAAATGTTTCTTCTGTCGTTACCGTTATCATGGATGATGACGCGATTGAATTCCCGTTAGATTCAACAGGAATGACGATTTTAGACGCCGCTTACAAAGCTGGCTCAGATGTTCCATACGCCTGTAAAGGCGGTGTTTGTTGCACGTGTAAAGCGAAAGTTCTAAAAGGAACAGTCATCATGGACTTAAACTATGCACTTACGCCAGAAGAAGTAGAAGCTGGATATATTTTAACTTGTCAAGCACACCCAACGAGTGAGGAAGTGCTTGTATCATTTGACGATTAAGCATTATGGGATTATTTGACCGATTTAAAAAAAGTGAAAAGCCGGCTACTGAAAATGTGAGCCGTGGATTCCACGAAGTTGCCATTCAAGAGGTGAAGCATTTGAATTCAGATTCCGTTCAGGTTTCTTTTCAACTACCCGCTGATCTTCAAAATGAATTTACTTTCGTTCCTGGACAATACATTAACCTTGAAGTTATTGTCAACGAGAAAAAAGAACGTCGCTCCTACTCCATTTGCAGTGGTCCTTCTGAACCATTAGCAGTTGCAGCAAAACGCATCGATAAAGGACTAGTATCGAATTTCCTGAACGATCAAAAAACGACTGACTTCCCCATTTGGATTTCCAAACCTGAAGGAAACTTTAAGTTGAGTCCAAATGCGAAATACATCGTCTGTATCGCTGCCGGAAGTGGGATTACGCCCATTTTATCTATGGCAAAACACCTGTCAAGCGCTGTACAAATGCACCTTTTTTACGGAAGCAAACAACAGGACTCCATTCTTTTCGAAACTGAACTAGCATCCATACCAAACGTTCATTGCACTCATTTTTTAAGTCAAGAAGATCGCGAAGGATATTCCACCGGAAGAATCACAAAAGATAGCTTCACGGAAAAACTCAAAGCGAATTTGAGCTTGTTGCAAGCGGATGCTTTTTACATCTGTGGACCTACCGGACTCGTTCAAGAAATGCAAGAGTGTTTGGCTTTCTTTGGCGTTGCGAAAGATAAAATTCATATCGAGCTATTTACGGCGCTTGAATCCACTGCGCCTGTTGAAACGGTTGCGTTTTCGGGAGAAAGCAAAGTGAAGGTGATGATTGACGGAGAAACGGCTTCATTCACCATGAAAGGAGAACAACACAGTGTACTTGACTTAGCAGAAAAAAATGGCTTAGATGCTCCGTACTCTTGTCGCGGTGGTGTTTGTTGTTCTTGCCGAGCGAAAGTATTGAAGGGATCAGTAAAAATGCGTTCCAATTTCTCTTTGACGGATGACGAAGTAAACCAAGGATACATTTTAACGTGTCAAGCGTTTCCAACGAGTGACGAACTAATTGTTAGTTTCGATGAGTAAGCACATTTTTGTCATAGGCGCAAGTCGCGGAATTGGGGCTGAACTCGTGAGAACGTATGCGCAGAATCCCGAACATCAGGTCTATGCTTTTGCGCGAAACATCGAACGCATGGAAGCTACTTTCCATCAAGAAAATGTGCATTGTTTCTCCCTAGACTTAAGCGAAAATGTACACGAGCAATTTGCTCAAATCATGAATCAGTTACCCGAGATCGATGTCCTTATTGAAAACGCAGGAATCCTGGTAAACAAACCTTTCCCTGAGTTAACACATGCTGACATCAGTACTTCCTATCAAATAAATGTGATTGGCGTGATGGAAAGCATTCAATGTTTGCTTCCGAAGATGAATCCTGCAGGTACACACATCGTCAACATTAGTTCCATGGGTGGATTTCAAGGAAGTATGAAGTTCGCAGGATTAGCGGCCTATTCTACTTCAAAAGCAGCACTTTGTTCTTTTACAGAGTTGTTTGCCGAAGAATACAAGGAGACGAACATCAAAATGAACTGCCTTTGCTTGGGTGCGGTTCAAACAGAAATGTTGGAACAAGCATTTCCTGGATACCAAGCACCACTGAATCCAACACAAATGGCGGAATTCATTACCGATTTCTCTTTGAATGCACAGCGCTATTTGAATGGGAAAATCATACCTGTTTCCTTAACCAATCCGTAATGGATTAGCGTTGCAAATTTTGTATATTCGTAGAGCCAATTTGCAATGAAGTCCCTAACGTTCATATTTCTCTTCCTCGTTTATTCCATGATGTATGGACAGGATATTCATTGGACGCAATTTAACGACAATCCACTTTTTCAAAATCCCGGGAATGCAGGAGCGTTTCCAGAAGACATTCGCTTCATTGCGAATTACCGAAATCAATGGCGTAGTGTAACGGTTCCCTTTAGTACCAATTCCTTTTCAGCAGATACACGTTATAAAGGCTGGGGAGTCGGATTGTTGGCTTTTCACGATCAAGTGGGCGATGGTAAATTGCGCACCGTTGAATGTCAGGCGAACATCAATCGACCAATCAATATCGCTATTTTACCTAGTCATACCTTTCGTCCGGGCTTGAACTTCGGATTGAATTACCGACAAATCAACTGGTCCGCATTGTATTTTGACAATCAATACAACGGATACATTTTCAATCCAAATGCGCCGAGCAATGAATCCTTTCAAAGTGATTCCAAAACGAACGTATCCTTAGGACTCGGTCTAGTCGACGATTGGCATTTTTCCGATCGATGGTCATTTCATTCTGGGATTTCCGTTTTCAACCTCAACCGTCCAAATCATGGCTTCTACAACCAAGTCGTATTAAGGGATGTCCGTTGGAATATTTTCACCAAAGCGAGTTACACCCTAAATGATGAGTGGACAATTTCTCCTAGTCTTCAATACAGCAAACAAGGAAAATACCAAGAGTTGATGCTCGGTGGACTTGCTCGTTATGTCTTTTCGACACGGGATAAAGTTAACTTATACGGCGGACTGTGGTTTCGCAACAAAGATGCTGTATCTGTCAACATTGCTTACGAAAAAGGACCCTTGTACTGTGGGATGAGTTACGACGTCAATTTTTCCAAACTCGTTCCGGCGAGCAATGCCCGCGGTGGATTCGAAATCGCCGTGAAATATGTCATCAGTCGTTTTAAACCAAAACAAATCATTCATCGCGTATGTCCAGATTTTATTTAATTGGTTTTCTACTTCTTCCCTATTTGACTTTTAGTCAAGCCAAGCTGAAGGACATTTTGACCTTCGCCGATCAACAATACCGAAAAGGCGATTACTATTATGCCTTGGATTACTACCAGCAAGCACTCGTTCTAGATCCGGAGAACATAGATTTGGTGTGGAAAATTGCAGAAACGAATAAGGCCTACAAGGACTATGTTCAGGCTGAAAAATATTATGCTACGGTATATACGAAGGATGAAGATGGCGAACGCTATCCCGATGCACTCTTAAATTACGCCTTGATGCAAAAACAAAACGGGAAGTATAAAGAAGCATTGGAACATTTTAAAACAGCCAAAAAAGCAGCTTCTGAAGACAAAACCACTTACCGCTATAAAAAAGCTGCACAGGAAGTCGAATCGACAAATTGGGCTTTGAAACAAGTGAAGATTGGACCAGATATAGGAATTCAAATAGATGCTTTAGGAGAAAACATCAATTCGTATGATGCAGAATTTGGACATACGATAAACAAAGGATTGCTCTATTTTTCTTCCTTAAAAGCGGATTCGGTCAATGAAGAAATTCAGGAGGTCTATTCGCCGCATTACCATACAGCACTTTACGAAGTGAACATGGCCAAAGAAAAAGACAGTGCCCAAAAACTTCAGGACTTGATTCCACAAGGAAAAAGCATTGGAAATGGAAGTTTTTCGTCAGACGGACATTTTTATTACAGTGTTTGCTCGGACAAAGATTTCAATTACACCTGTGCCATCGTATTTAGTCAAAAAGGAACTGATGGAAAATGGCGTTCGCTCGATTCCTTGAATAAAGTGATAAATCAAGCGGGAGTAAATACTACCATGCCCCATTTTTCCACCTTGAATAAAGAACCGGTGCTGTTTTTTGCTTCGAATCGATCGGGAACAAAAGGCGGAATGGACCTCTGGTATACAAAATTGGATCAGAACGAGAATCCGACATCCATTGAGAACATTCCGAGCATTAATTCCCTCGATCACGATATTTGTCCCTGGTTCGACACGACCGAAAACCGTCTGTATTTTTCATCCAGTTGGCACCAAGGATTTGGCGGACAAGACGTCTTTTATTCGGAGTATCGTAATGGAAAGTTTGGTGCACCCATCAACGTTGGGCTACCGCTAAATAGTCCTGCTGCAGATCAATACTACTTTCAATCTGGGGACTCGACTTTTGTATCATCCAATCGTTTAGGAAGTTTGTATGCGAAAAATCCTACGTGTTGTAGCGATATTTACATGGCCGAGATTCCTAGAAAGAAACCGATTAAAGTAGGAACGCAGGTTGTTCCGTCTCTTCCTTACGAAGTAGTCAAATTGCCCATTCGCTTGTACTTTGAAAACGACCAGCCTGATGCCAATACAACATCTGATTTTACCAATTTAAGTTACGTAGAGTCTTATCAAAAATACGAGGCGCAATTCGACAACTATAAGACCAAAGTAGCATTGCAGCGTGATTCCGCACAGGCAAGGCAATCGACGGCCTTATTGCAGTTATTTTTTGAGGAAGAGGTTCAAAAAGGGAAACTTGATTTGGAGAAATTCACCAATCAAGTTTGGTTTGAGCTACAAAAAGGGAATCGGGT
>JBEDCT010000108.1:0-8738 GCA_041176665.1 Bacteroidota bacterium
GATTTGGATCGTGCCTACGATACAAAGGTGTACATGTCGCCTGTTTCACAAGAGTGGAAAGAAATCAATGCACATTGCTGTGAGCAAGGACTGGAGTATATTCAGTATTTGGAATCCAACGGTGAAGAAAAAGCACGAGAGAAATACCAATCGGTTTTGGATGAAATCAATACTGCACATGAAGCTTTACGAGCGAATTTAAAAGAACGTTGCTTAGCCTTAATTGGACAAGGTAAAATTCCGGCTGTACTCGGTGGAGAGCACTCTACTCCACTTGGACTCATCGAAGCCTTGAATGAGACATACGCTGATTTCGGAATCCTACAAATCGATGCGCACGCAGATTTACGCGATGCCTACGAAGGATTCCATCAATCACATGCCAGCATTATGTTCAATGTCCTACAGCATGCTGAAAACATGTCCAAATTAGTACAGGTGGGCATTCGCGACGTCTCCGAAAGAGAGGTTTTCTTGAGTCGAGATTCCGACCGCGTGCAAACGTACTATGATTGGAACTTGAAAAACGAACAATACGCAGGAAAGACGTGGGCGAAGCAAGTGGATGAGATGATTGCACAGCTTCCTCAAAACGTATATGTATCGTTTGACATCGACGGATTGAAACCGGAACTTTGTCCACACACCGGAACTCCTGTTGCTGGCGGATTCGATTTACAAGAAATCAGTTACTTGCTTTTTGCACTGGCAAACGCTGGTCGACGCATTATAGGATTCGACCTAAACGAAGTTGCTCCAGGTTCAGAGGGAGATTGGGATGCAAACGTGGGTGCAAGAGCACTTTGGCAGTTAGTTTGCTCATGTGAAAAATCGAGAAGAAATCAGGAAGGATAATGGACCAATTTAAACAATACGGAATCATCACTTTGCTTGGAATGGCATTGTTTGGTGGAATGTACAGCAGCATTCAATTAATGGAATGGCAGTTTTTTCCGTATGTACAAATCGCCATTTTAAGTGTCCTCACCTTGTTGATCGGACTCATTCATTACTTTCACGAGGGGAAATCATCTACGACCTTTCTCATTTCAACTTGGGCATTTGTTGGCTTTGAATGGATTGTTTGTTTACTCTTATTCAACCAACCGCATCTATTAATGGATTATGTTCAGTTGATTTTTTTACCACTGCTCTACTTTATTTATTTCGCTTTGTTTCAATTGATTTTAAGACGAAGTGAGCAGATTCAAAAAAGAGGAAGGATACTTTTCTATTTATTGATCCCAAGCACCTTATCCTTCTTCATGTATCCAAGTGTATGGAGCGCTGGCGGAATGGAATTGTTGTTTCTTCTTTTTGTGGCACAAATACTCTTTAGCAAAGCTATTTCTTCGGCTGAATAAAGGTGCCGTAACCAACAATGCGTGGTTTCCAGTAGGCTGATGACTCAATCTCGACAATAGAAATACCTTTCGAACTGCTGGCATGAATCATCGTTTTCGCTTGTCCTTTTTCATTGATGAGGATTCCTACGTGATTTACTTCTCCCCCATTCGAAAAGAACACTAAGTCACCTATTTGGGCTTCCTCTTCCTCTAATTTTGCGCACGCATCAAATTGATCCGCAGCTCTTCTTGGGATGTTTTCACCATATTGTTGCAAGACAAAACTAGTGAAACCACTACAGTCGAAACCACTCGGGTCTTTGCCTGCAGAAATATATGGAACACCTAATTGTTTTTTAGCAATCGCCACAAGTTCATTCCGCTCTTTTAATTCTGGTCGATTCGAAACAAGAACATTCCCTTTATTTCCATCCACTTCTATCAAAGGTAAATCTGCAAAAAACTGATTGACAAACTTTTGCCACTTTGCTTTATCAAACGATGAACTTTGTTTTTCGATTGCCAACCATGAATCCAAGTCCTTTTTCAAAAAACTCAGCTCAGAAATATGTGCTTTAACGATTATTTGTCCTTTCGCTGAAGTTCTCAATTCCGTTAACAGTGTTAAGGCATCTTCAATGTTCGATGAATGTCGCTTGTACCAATGTTCCTCTTGGGCAAGTTGCAAGGTTGCCATTGCTCGGTAATATCCTGGAAGTTTGGAGAAATCGTATTCTGGCTTGTCAAGTAAACGTGCTGCTTTCCGATAGACTAACTTGTAATATCCTTGGTCGTAGAGCATTTCTAGGTGGTCTATTGCTGGATTCTGAGCCAAAACATGGGTACTGAGAAAGAGCAGAACAATGCCAAATAATCGATTCATGACTAATTTGTATATATTTTCCCCTCGGAAAATACAATGGATGTTTTATTAAACAATTTAACGAGCACCTTATTGCCGTAAATTTCAAATTCCGCATCGCGCATGTTTGTAATCTCTTGTGTTTTACCATTAACCAACGCACTTACGCCGCCCAATATATTTCGGAAAACAAAGGTGTTATTCTTTAACAGGTATTCGCCAGGAAAATAAGTAGCCACCTCGATTTTCTCATCATTTGTATATGCAAAAAGGTAACTGTTTTCAGTCCAAACAGTCATATCATCCTTCACATCCCAAAAAGAAGTGGAGAAATTGGAAAGTGCAATTTTCTCTCCGTTTTTGTACATCCACAAATTTCCATTTAAGTCCTCATAGACGATGAAGCCTCTACCCGCCTTGTATTTTTTAATGGGAGATGATTCTATTTCAGAAAATTCTCCTTTATCGAACATCATGAAAGACTGTGTGTAGGGGTCTTTAAAACAAAAAACATCTGTTCCAACATTGAACTCAACTACTTCTTCGTTGTAGGTAGCAATTTCATATGTTTTTCCCTGCCAAAAACAAAAATAGGTGTTGCTGTTGTCTTTGTAAACGGCAATATTTTCCCCAACAGCGGCAGCCATAGTAAGTCCATTCGTCATGGTTACTAGCGGCAATACTTGCTTGTTCCAGTATACATTTAACGATTGATAACGTGTATCTTCAAAAACAATAATGCTGTCTTTCACCATGAACCCTCTCCCAAAATTCGTTAACGCGGTGTATTTACCTGCATCCCACATGCGAAGTCCATTGGCGATTTTATAGCCCACCAAGTGATCTGAAACTTGGTATTCCACATTTAATGCCGTGACATCTTTGCGTTCGATTCCATCGTAAATACGCATGTTACCGCGTGTATCGATATATGCAACGACCTCATCACCCGCTTTATAACTAACAATTGGTTGAATTTCAATTGAACGAAAAAATCCTTCTTGGAAATTCACGAAGAAATTATTGAAGTCCATTGTTGGCACAATCAGTTGTCCATGAACAAGTGACGAAATGAGAAAAGAAATTCCCAAGAAAATTTTAGTAGGTAAAAAACGCATGAGTCAAATTTAACCAATTTTTAGGCCAAATCGACTCCTTTTTTGAAAAGAGAAAAATTCCAAGCAGATTTTTAGCAAACATCAAATTTCTGAACTACATTCGTGTTCCAAATTTTGAAAATGAAAAAGTTAGTATTAATCGGATGTTTTTCTGCGTTCAGCTTCCTGAGTCTTGGACAAAAGAAAATTGACTACATCTCCTATGATTTACCGAATGGTTTACACGTAATCATTCACGAAGAACATGCCACACCAATCATTGCGGTTTCCGTATTGTACCATGTAGGCTCAAAAAACGAAACCAACGACCGAACTGGATTTGCCCATTTCTTTGAACATTTATTGTTTGAAGGATCCGCAAACATTGGACGTGGAGAATACAGTGAACTGGTAGAGAAAAACGGCGGGACATTGAACGCCAACACTTCTCAAGACCGAACGTATTACTACGAGATTCTTCCTTCCAACCAATTGGAACTTGGATTATGGCTAGAAAGTGAGCGCATGCTTCACGCAAAAGTCGACATCAAAGGAATCGAAACACAGCGTAGTGTTGTGAAAGAAGAAAAAAGACAGCGTGTGGACAACCAACCTTACGGTTCATTCTTCACAGAAATGTTTAAAAATGTGTTTGCTACGCATCCGTACAACTGGGCACCCATCGGTAGCATGGATCACTTAGATGCAGCGCAGGAAGAAGACTATGTGAATTTTTATAAAAATTACTACGTTCCTTCCAACGCCACATTGTCCATCGCGGGAGACTTGGATGTCGCGCAAACAAAAGCATGGATTGACAAGTATTTTGCTTCAATTCCTAAAGGACAAGCGATTAACTTGTACCGTGATTTCATCAATCAAACGGATGCAGATTTCGAAAAACGCTACGGGATTTCAAAAAGTAAATTCGATTCAAAAAACTTCATGACTTCCACAAGTCCAGAAGCGAAGAAAATGATCACGAGTTACTTGGCGAAACCAATTGTCATCAACCGCACGACGAAAGACAAAACCGTTTTAACAGGTGTGAAGAAAGAAGTCATTTATGACAACATTCAACTTCCAGCAATTTTCATGGGCTACAAATTCCCTGAACAAACCAATCCGGACACCTATGCACTTGAAATGTTGAACGAGGTCCTTTCTGGTGGAAGTTCTTCACGCATCAACAAAGTAATCGTTGAGAAAAAAGAAATGGCACAGTTTGCCTTCTCTTTTAACTATGGATTAGAAGATGCAGGAATTGGAATCATGGCTGCTATCGCGGCAAAAGATATCAATCTGGACGATATTCAAAAAGAATTCGATGAGCAAATTCGTTTGATCCAAACGGAATTAATCTCTGAAGAAGAATTTCAAAAAGCACGAAATAAATTTGAAAATGATTTAGTTTCTGCCAACTCATCCATTGCTGGAATTGCTGAGAATTTAGCAGACAATTTCGTTTATTACGGAGATGCAAATCGCGTGAATACCTTATTAGATAATTACTTGAAAGTAACACGCGAAGACATTCAACGTGTTGCATTGAAATACTTAACGCAAGATGCACGTGTCATCTTACATTACTTACCAAAAGAAAAATAATCGACTGAAACATGAAAAAGATATTCACACTTTGCTTTCTAGCGTTAGGTACTTGGTCAACAGCTCAAGTAGATCGATCGGTTATGCCTGCTCCTACGCAAGCAAAAAAGATCAACATTAAAGACTCTGAAGTTTTCACTACAGCGAACGGAATTACCGTTATTCTATCTGAAAACCACAAACTTCCACGCGTTTCTTTTGATTTAAACATGGGTTCTGATCCACGTTTAGAAGGATCAAAAGCGGGATTAGCTGATATGGCTGGTTCGATGATTATGTCTGGAACAACGAACAGAACGAAAGATCAGTTAGACCAAGAAATTGATTTTATCGGTGCCTCGTTGGGAGCTGATAAATCATCTATTTCGATGTCTTGTTTAACGAAACACATGGACAAAGGATTGAGCTTAATGTCCGATGTATTGTTCAACGCGAATTTCCCGCAATCGGAATTCGATCGCATCAAAAAACAAAACGTTTCGAGTTTAATGTCTGCAAAATCAGATGCAGGAACAATGGCTCAAAACGCTACGGTAAAAATCAACTTTCCAAATCATCCATTTAGTGATGTGATGTCGGAGGAAACCTTGAATAATATCTCGAGAGAGGATGTGGTTTCTTTCTACAAAGCAAACTTTACTCCGACAGGAAGTTACTTAGTTGTTGTTGGTGACATTACGCGTCAGCAAACAGAAGCAATGGTGAACGCTTATTTTGGCAAATGGACAGGTGGACCTGTATTTACAGAGCAACCAAATGCTGGAAGTTACACGAAAGGAAATCGCGTTGTTTTTGTCAAAAAACCAGGTGCTGTTCAATCGGTAGTGTACATTACCTTCCCAATCGACATGAAAACAGGTGACAAAAACCAATTGCCATTAACCGTTCTAAACGGAATTCTTGGTGGTGGTGGATTTGGAACACGTTTGATGCAAAATCTACGTGAGGACAAAGCTTACACTTATGGTTGTTACTCTAGTTTAAACATTACGGAAGATGGTTCTTGGATGTCTGCAGGCGGGAATTTCCAAAATGCCGTTACGGACTCTGCGATCGAACAAATCTTATTGGAGTTCCAAAAAATCACCAACGAATATGTGAAAGATGAAGAGTTAAATTTAACAAAAACAAATATGGCAGGTGGATTTGCACGTTCATTGGAGCGTCCACAAACCATTGCTCGTTTTGCATTGAACATCATCAAAAACAAATTGGCAAATGACTATTACCAAACGTATTTACAACGTTTAGAAGGCGTTTCGAAAGAAGATGTCTTGCAAATGGCTCAACAATATTTCACTTCGAAAAACTGCAACATTATTGTTGTTGGAAACGAAGAAGTATTTGAAAAATTAAAACGCTTTGATGCCGATGGCAAAATTGAAGTGTTGGACGCCTTTGGGAATGTCATGAAAGACACCAAACCAGCAGATATCACAGCGGATAAATTAATTGAAAACTATGTTTTCGCGTTAACGAGTACAACATCTCTTAAAGCTGCTGCTAAGAAATTGAAAACCATCAAAAACTTCGAACGCGTGTACGAGTTGAAAGGTGATCAAATTCCATTTGCATTGAAATCTACTGAGATTTTTGTTGCTCCAGTGACGGAGGGACAAAAACTTGAAGGACAAGGAATGGTTTTCCAAAAATCATTTTACGATGGTAAAGCAGGATTTACTTTCAATATGCAAACAGGAAAAACTGAACTGACAGCAGAAGAATTAACTTCTAAAGCGAAGTCAAACGGCATCATTCCAGAAATGAACTTTGCAAAAAATGGATTAGCATACGAATTAGTAGGTATCGAGAACATGAACGGTGTTGAATACTACGTATTGAAAACCATTGATGGTAAAAATGAATCCTACGATTACTACAACAAGACAACGTTCATGAAGGAGAAGACCATTAACGTGATGACACGGGATGGAGAAACGATGGAATCGACGATTACTTATGGTGATTTCAAAGAGGTAAACGGAATGAAATTTGCACATGCGATCACTCAGTCTGTTGGACCAATGGTACTTACAGGAACCGTTGTTTCGATGACAGTGAATGGTAAAATCGACATGAAGATTTTCGAATAAATCGAACTTTCAACACAAATTTAAACGCCATTCTTTCGAGGATGGCGTTTTTTTTTACCTTCGTAACATGAAGAAACATCTGTTGTTCTTGAGTCTTTTGATCTTCCTTGGATTTCAAGGCAAGGCACAAAACCAAATCGTCTCGGAAGGAAGCTACTTTGAAGGAGAGCCATACCTCGTGATGAATCCAACAAATTCACAGCATCTGGTCGCAGCTTGGATGGGATTTCAGTTCAACAATAAAGTAGTCATTAAAACTTCCGTTTCAAACAATGGTGGAAATTCCTGGTCTAGTCCAATTTGGCAAACTCACCTATCACCGAATTTCTCCAGTGCCGATGTGTCCTTAGGATACGATCACCTAGGAAATTTATTTATGTGTTACATCGATTACGACAACGTCAACTTCAGTGCTGGAAAAGTCGTTGTGCGAAAGTCTAGCGACGGTGGACTTAGCTGGGGAAACGCCACTATTGTTTTAGACATCAGTTCGTGTCCAAATCAATTGTGCATCGATCGTCCATGGATGGCCATTGATCAAACATCGGGTCCAAACGCAGGCACGATTTACGTCACCAACATGAACGCAGACCAGCCAACGATGATCACGCCGCCCTACCATCCGTATATTTCCATAAGCACAGATGGCGGACAATCCTTTCAATCCGAGCAATTAGACGCAACTGGTTTTTTCTCTGGGTCCGTCATTCCTCAACCCATGCCATCTCCAGTTGTCACGGCAGATGGACGATTCACCGCACTTTATCCGAGTTATGTGCCTAGTCAAAGTTTATTGCCCCGATTAATTCGAGCGGAGTCAAACAACCAAGGTCAAACGTACACGTACGATGTCGCCTATCAAGGACAGGGATTTGGCACAACGAATACATTGGTGAAAGCAGGACCGTTGTTGAAAGCACATCCCAACAATGCCAATCAAATGAGTTATTTCTTTCTCAGTGACGACTTTGGGGAAGCGGACATTGTTTTCATTGAAACCAGCAACAACGGACTTTCGTGGAGCGCTCCAACACGCGTGAACCAAGATCCCATTGGCAATGGAAAGATTCAAGATTTAATCTGGGCAAATTACGCAACAAATGGAGATTTAGCGGTATGCTGGCGCGACAGAAGAAATGCAAATGGAACGGGATATTCTGTTTCAAGTGAAATCTTCTGTACCGTTCGTAACGCCAACACCTCCACTTGGATGAACGATTTCTCGGTGAGTGATCAAGCGGTGGACCACCTAACCGTTTTAGAAGATTCTGGGAACGATTTCATGAACGTCATTCTCGAAAACGATACCTTGAATGTTATATGGGGAGATGTCCGATCTGGAAGTTTGAAAATCTATTTTAGCAAAAGGGGAATTTATGATACGACCAATCATCTCTTCAGTTTACCGGAAGCAGAGCGCATCGTTTTCCCAAACCCAATTAGCACCGACCTTTCTATACCTACTGAGTTCATCGGTGCAGATTATTATTTGATCTCCAAAGAAGGAAAATCCATTCAAAATGGAAAAATTCGATCTTCCTTGCTCGAATTTGAAACAGTCCCTGCGGGAAGTTATCAATTACTCATCATTTCAGCAGAAAAACGACATCAATATCACCTCATCAAACATTGACAATTAGAATTTAAACGGTATATTTGTTCCATGAGTGATTTTGTCGTTTCCGCCCGCAAATATCGTCCACAAACCTTTGATACGGTTGTTGGACAGCAT
>JBEDCT010000109.1:0-4420 GCA_041176665.1 Bacteroidota bacterium
ATTTAGTGCGTGTATAGAGCATGAAGTAATTCCACCACCAACAAACAAAGTAGATTTAAATGCTAGCCTAGTTGGGTATGTGAATGGTACACAATTTGAATTAACGCAGAACGTCAATGGATACAACGCTATGACTTGGGACACAGCAGTTGTGATTGCTTCTCCAGCTTTATCTAAGGTTATTTATACATCGACAATATACTCTAATCAAAATGCTCAGTCTTTGAGTTTAATGTTTGGGACATTAGATTACGATGCGTCCGCAAACACAGAGCCAACGTTAGCGATGTTTAACGACTGGACAATGACAAATTCAGGAATTCCAATTTTGTTTAAGGACAAAGCTACCATGGTTGCTCAAAGCGTTGATGGTGTTCAAGTTACTTACACAGACAACACAGGTAAAGTTTGGTATTCAAGAGAAACTGACCCAGGTCAAATTGCCAGCTTTACGATATTGAAGCAAGCATCAGACGGAACAGGAGACTATTCTTTATTTGAAGCGACTTTTTCATGTAAGGTGTGGTATATTGACCCACAAACTAGTATAGAGTCTTCCCTAGACATTACAAACGCCAAGTATCGTGCTTGGTTTAAAAGGTAAATCAATGTATGAGTGAAGTCCTGAAAATAGCTATTATCGGCGATTATAACTTCACCTACAACGCGCATCACGCGACGAATTTATCTTTGGACCACGCATCTGATTTCCTGGAAACAGAAGTGAACTATTACTGGATTAAAATCAACGAAGCCATACAGCACAAACGCGTTTATTTTGAACAGTTTGATGGCATTTGGATTGCACCGGGTCCTTTTCTCAATCATTTCTTTTTAAACGGTGTTTACAAACTAGTGTTGGAATCGAATGTTCCTGTTTTTTTAACAGGAGAAGGATATAAGTATTTTTTCGAATACCTCATCTCCACGCATCAACTCAATCCATATGGGGAAAAGTTGATTTCAGACAACCTCATTGAAGGGAATCAATTTGAACGCGTAACCATCTTTCCTAAAACGAAAGATGCGGAAAAATTATATGAGAACTGTAATCACACGGAGCTTAGTTCATCTCGGTTTAGTTTATATCCACAACTGACTGATCAATTAAATGGTTATTTGATTGACATTGAGGCAACGAATCAATTTGATGATCCCGAGATTGTTACTTTAAGAAACCATCCATTTTTTATGGCTTGTAGTTTTTGTCCACAAATATCTTCTACTAGAGACTTGCCCCATCCCTTGATTTATACCTTCCTCAAAATGGCTCGAGAGCTCTCTGCGTCAAAGTTCAGTCAACTGGTTTAGTGCCGTATAATACAACAAGCAGCGCACAGGTCTTTTAAATATCACCTCCAATAATTTACCATAAGCCACAATTTGCTCCATGTGTTTTTGGTTCATTTTCCCGGTTTTAAAATCTATCACAAGAACCTCATTGGCTTTGACCAAAACTTTATCTGGTTTCTTTACATCATTTTCTCCTGCCAACACCACTTGTTCATTGAGTGATTTCTCGACATTCAATAAGTAATCTCCTTCAGCCATTTTTTCCCAGAAAGCCAAGGAACATTCGCGCAATTTGGACTCATTTTTCTGCTCAATGTGTCCTTCTCGAAGTAACTTTGACAAAATTACTTCCGTATCCATATTAGATTGACAATGGGACATGAGCAAGTGAAAATCATTTCCAAATCGCTGCTCTTCTAGTTGAATTTCAGATTCTTCTTGAAATACTTTTCGGAAGACAATATCAGGATACCACAGACGCTGGCTAAAATCATCTGGAACATATAAGTTAGTGATGGAATCTTCTTTTTTCATGATTGTTTCAGACTGCCCAATTTGCACTAATCCTTCGTCATTCATCCCAAGATTCATTCCCTCTAATTGCTCGTGAATCATCGTGCCAAATTTGCCGTTATCAAAATCATTGATTGCATATAAGCGTAATTCTGGACGAGTCATTCCGACATAGAACAGATTCATTTTATCCAAAAGAATCATGTTATTTTCCTCCTTCGCAAAGGCATCCAATTCAGGAATTTGTTGGCCTTTTGCTGGAAATGCATACAAAATTTTATCTCGAACTTCCATCAAATACTTGCCTTGTGTTTTCATGGTGATGGCAAAATCCATGTTTGGAATAATCACAACCGGAAACTCTAATCCTTTCGACTTATGGATGGTCATTATTTTTAATGCTGATTGCGTATCAGGCATTTGTAAAGCAATCTTATCTTTTTGTGCCTCAAAGTACTCCAGGAAATGATGTATATCCGTTTGACGAGCAAGCTGAAATCCATAAATCACATCCATAAAATGATGGAGATATGGTTCCTTTGTTTCCTGCCAATCCATAAGAAGCATGAATTTCTGAACGAGGTCATACACACTTTCATATGTTGTAAAGAATGCTGTTGTCCCGCCAAAATGTTCACTTAAAAAGCGCGTGTCATTAAACACTCGAATAGACTTCCCATCCTTTTGAATCACCTCGAAATAAGAAAGATAGTCAGCCGTCGAAAACGTTTCTTTCATTCTAAAATACAATTCCGCAAAACGCTTGGTCTCTGTCGTTTTCCTTGGAGACGCGCGTCTACGCAAATAAGAAAGAATCAATTGAACTTGCGCATCTTTAGAGACCAAGAGGGAATCTTGAGAAACCACTTGGTATTTTCGTTCGGTTAAACCGATAGCGAGTTCATTCCCCATTTTATTTGTTTCTGTCAGGATACAAATATCTCCGGGTTCAAAACCTGCGTTTAAACTTTCCTCAATAAATCCAATCACTTTTTCCAAACGTTCCTCGAAAGTCAACTTATGCTTGATCGATTCAATGTGAATATAACCGCTTTTCGTTCGCTGCGCTTTTTGTTCAAGGTCCTGATAGAAATGCGCCATTGAAGCGGGAAGGTTTTGGGCAAGTCCTTTAAAAAGCTCATTATTAAACTCGACAATTTCTTTAGCTGAACGATAATTAGAATCAAGGACTCGTTTTAATCCACGACTCGCCAACCTAGCGCTTTTGTAGGCAATTTGCGCATCATTTTCCGGATTATAAATGGCTGGTAAACTCACAAATTGTTCGGCGAGTCCATTATTAAATCGATAGATTGATTGTTTCGCGTCTCCAACGATGAGATTCCATCTGTTATGTGCCAAAGACTCAAGAATGAGCGGAATTAAATTCAACCATTGAAGGCGGGATGTGTCTTGAAATTCATCTAGCAAGAAATGTTCAAAACGGACACCCAAACGCTCATAAATATAAGGAGCTTCCTCGTCCCTCACGAGCTTACTGATTAACTTATTAAACTCCGAAATCCGAATAAGCTGTTCATCATTCATCATTTCTTGCAGTTGCTTTCCAACATGCTGTAAAAGCGCCATGTTAAAAAAGTTTTTGCGGTAGAGTTCAATCAAATTATAGGATGCTAAATCCTTCATGTATCGGTCGTTCAACTGAATAACATCATGTTTCAGAGACGATGGAATGTTCAATTTTGAACCATCCTTCATGAGTGTTAAAAACGATTCCGAAAATAATCCATCGTCATTCGAAGCACCTTTCGGAAATTCATTTTCTACATTTAATTTTGCGAAATTATTTACCGTTCTTCCTTTGCCTGAAATCGTGTCATGATTTAAATCTAATCCGAAAAAATCATCGTGAACGCGCTTCGCATCGACAAGAAACTCCGTGACAATTTTAGTTCGGTCCTCAAATAAACGCGAATAATTTCCGTTGGTGAGTTCCAGTTTTAGTAATTTTTGGATTTTCTCCGTGTTTTTTTCTTGACTTAACATTCCAGAAAACTCAATTAATTGCTTTCTGAAATTCCAACTATTTCCCTCGGCCAAATTTGCTTTTGCGTAAGCATACATCCATTCTGTAACGTCTTCCGCACCAGGAGCACCAAGTTGATTCATAAGGATGTCGACCACATCTTCCGTAATTTGTTTTTCATTTAAAATCACCTCAAAATCAGCGGGTAAGTCTAAATCTCTTGAAAAAGATCGAATCAATCTCAGATTAAATTTATCAATTGTGGAGACATGAAAATCCTCGTATGCATGTAAAATTCCTTCCAAGGCTAGTTTACTTCTTCGAGATAATTCCAATGTAGAAAGTCCAGTTTGCTCCGCTAATTCTGCCCGCATGTTGGCCACTTTGGTATTCGTCGGATCTTCGTAGGCGAGTCCAAATAAAGTAGATAAAATTCGTTCCTTCATTTCACTTGCCGCCTTATTCGTAAAGGTCATGGCTACCAGACTTTTGTACTTGCGTTTAAACTGGGCGTCCTTCAGTAAAATGCTGAGGTATTCTAAAACCAATTGATGCGTTTTTCCTGACCCAGCCGAGGCACTTAAAACACTGAGTGGAAGTATATTTCGATCAATTTTCTGCATGTAC
>JBEDCT010000110.1:0-3461 GCA_041176665.1 Bacteroidota bacterium
AATAACATTCTTGAAACGATCGAAATCAGTTACACCATCGAAAGTTTTGTGCTGTTGGTCGGGATTTTGTTAGCGATTGGTGTAATTATGACCGTAATTTCAACGTGGTTTGCCTTAAACAAGTATCTTCGTATGAAATTAGATGATTTGTATTAAGCATGAAAGAGCCAATTAAACACTTCGGATTTGATGTACAGAACTATAAATGGTTGTACATTGGATTAGCCATTAACATCCTTGGATATTTATTAATGATTGGCGGTGGGGCAGAGGACCCTAGTCAATTTAACGGGGATGCATTGTTCAGTTCAACGAGAATCACCCTTTCTCCGGTATTGATTGTTGTTGGATACATCATCATTTTTTACGCGATTATGAAGCGTCCAAAAAAGGACACTCCTTCTGACAAAGAAGCGTAATCAATCCCTAAAACGTAAGCTATGAATTTCTTGGAAGCCATTGTATTGGCCATCATCGAAGGATTGACGGAGTTTCTTCCTATTTCTTCTACTGGACACATGATTATTGCATCGACCATCATGGGAAATGCATCAGATGAGTTCACCAAACTCTTTACGGTTGCCATCCAATTCGGCGCTATTTTGTCTGTTGTCATCGTTTATTTCAAACGTTTTTTACAAAGTTTTCAATTTTATACCTTGTTGTTTGTGGCCTTTATTCCCACTGGAATTTTGGGCTTGTTGTTGAAAAAACACATCGATGGACTACTAGAAAATGTGATGGTGGTAGGTATTTCACTTTTTGTTGGTGGAATTGTTTTGTTGTTCATCGACAAGATTTTCGAGAAAAACGAACAGCAGAAAGAAGTTCCCTTAACGTTTAAGTCTGCGTTTATCATCGGAACAATTCAAAGCATCGCAATGATTCCCGGTGTATCCCGTTCAGCAGCAACAATCATCGGTGGACTCTCACAAAAGTTGAGTCGCAAAGCAGCGGCTGAGTTCTCCTTTTTTCTTGCTGTTCCAACGATGTTTGCCGCCACATTGAAAAGCATGTACGACGAAAAAGACATGTTACTTCAATCCGAAGGGAAAGAATGGGCTTTGTTGTTGGTTGGGAATCTTGTCGCATTTGTCGTAGCATTTATTGCGATTAAATCGTTTATCTCTTACTTGAATCGAAATGGATTTAAGGTTTTTGGTTATTACCGCATTGTTCTCGGTGCGATCTTAATCATCCTACTGTTAGCAGGGATTCCACTTGAAATGGCCGGCTAATGTTAGAAGTAAGCGAAGGATTAACGATTTTAGTAGACAAACCATATACGTGGACATCATTCGATGCCGTCAATAAACTGCGATGGAACTTGAAGCGTCAGTTAAAAGTGAAAAAAATCAAAGTTGGACACGCCGGTACCTTGGATCCATTAGCAACTGGATTGTTAGTGATTTGTATTGGCAAACACACGAAGCTCATCGAAGGACTCACCAACGACCAAAAAACGTACACCGGAACATTTCTTTTAGGAAAAACGACTCCTTCCTACGATTTAGAAACGGAATACGACCAGGAATATCCAACGGAACACATCACACCTGAATTGATGCAGGAAGTGGTCCATTCCTTTCTCGGTACACAATTACAAACGCCACCGGTTTTCTCCGCGAAGCAAATAGACGGCAAACGCGCCTACGATTATGCCCGCGCAGGAATAGAGGTGGAAATGAAGCAAAATGAAATCACGATTCATTCATTCACCATCGATTCCACCCGTTTCCCTGAAATTGACTTTGAAATTTCGTGTTCGAAAGGAACGTACATCCGAAGCATCGCCTCCGATTTTGGCAAAAAACTACATTCGGGCGCAACGTTAATTGCTTTGCGACGAACGGTTTCAGGTGCGTATCGCATTGAAGATGCGAAGAGTGTAGATGAGTGGATCCGCTGGATTGAGAGTGAGAGCGGGAGTGAGAAAGGGAGCGAGAGTGAGAGTGAGAGCGAGAGTGAGAACGAGAGCGGGAGTGAGAGCGAGAGTGAGAAAGAGAGCGAAGAGTGATGCAATTTTTAAGAGATCGGAGAATAAAATAGAAAGTGAAGCGTTATAAGGTTTGTTGTCAAACAAATCAGTATTCATGTTCGAATTCAGAAAATTAACGGTGTATTCAAAAGCAAAAGTATTTCACCATGAATGTAGATCGTTGATACTGGGAAAGAACTTTGACCGTTATGTTATTGATCAATTAGGCAGGGCTTCGTTTAGTGTACCTCTTAATATCGCAGAGGGATCAGGAAAATTTTCAAATGCAGATAGAAGAAATTTCTTCGTTATTTCTCGCGCATCCGTTTTTGAGTGTGTGGCAATTCTAGATATCCAAAATGATCATGGTAAAATTACGCAAGATGAGTTTGATGGCTTATGCCTCAAAGCTGATGAATTGTCAAGAATGCTATATATGATGATAAAAAACCTAAGTAGCTAAACCCGCTCTCTCCGCCACGGCGCACTGTTTCTCTCTCTGTTTCTCACTCTCTAGTAGAGTTATTCCCTAACGTGTTTTAATTTTTCCTGCACATCTCTAATGAGTCGCCTGTAATTGGCGATTTTCTCCTCATATCCGTTACTTTCAGCCCTGATCAGTCGCTTTTGTAAGTAGTGAAGACGACGACCTAATTTGTATTTATCCCATTTAAACAACAACTTTTTCATAGAAATTTGATTTTGGTGAGAACTGAAATTGTGACACGAATCTGTCTTGCTTAAAAGTAACGATTTTTTAATTAAATGTCAAGACTGTATCGCAGGATTTGCAATCCTGCCGAAATTCGTTCGAAGGTGGTTCAGAAATAATAATGTTAAGTGTGAATGGTTCCGCAGGATTGCAAATCCAGCGGAGCATAGTGCGGAGCACAATTTGTAGTTACAAAACCAACAGTGTTTTAGACAACAATGTGCCTCTTTGTTTTGGTATCTAAATTAATTTATTGTTATCTTTGCACCCTGAATGCCCCGGTGGCGGAACTGGTAGACGCGCTGGATTCAAAATCCTGTTCTTTCGGGAGTGCCGGTTCGATTCCGGCCCGGGGTACATACTAAATCACTGAAAGCCTTAATGACACTAGTTATTAAGGCTTTTGTTTTTTAGAAGCTACACGCCTTTAAATGTACAAAGCTTAGCTTCAGAATAAGTGTTTTCAGTTTTATAGGCTGCCTACCCCTTTGACCTCAAATACATGTCATAAATCATTCCGTCGGATAAACCGATTTTAGGGACATCGATTTGGTGGATGTCGAGTTTTGCCATGACGTATAAATAGATTTCTAGGGCAGGAACGATTACATCGGCACGATCGGGCTTTAGTTGAAACTGATCGATGCGCTCTTCGACGGTCAGCTTACCTAGTTTATTCATCAATGAGTTCATTTTTGTCGTACTTAAGGAATCTTTGTCCTTTAAGCCAACCATTTTATGAATCTTATTGATGTTTCCACCGGTACCGAA
>JBEDCT010000111.1:0-3293 GCA_041176665.1 Bacteroidota bacterium
GACCAGATTCCAATTACGCAGAACACAGACATCACCATAGAATCTGCCAATTTAGCGAAGGGACGCTTGAACGAACGAACCGGGGTCATTGAATGGAGTTTCAACTTGAAACCTAAGGAAAACAAAGTCATCGATTTCGACTACAAGATCCGTCATTCAAAAGATAAAGAGATTACGCTTTAAAAGAAAAAAGGTCCCTAACAGAATTGTCAGGGACCTTTTTTTTATGAATTTTATTCAATTTTAATGACTTGCCACGTACTTTCTATATTCCATTTTACTAGAATCGAAGGACATGAATTTTGCCAAAGAAGTGGCATTTTCGCGGTCAATTAAACGGTCTGACAAAAATTTAGCAACTTCTAATTTATTGTCATCGAACGAGTACAACTCGATGATTTTTCCGGCTTGATCGGTTGTTAAACAGGTGTTTTTCAAAGCCAACTTTACCGCTTCTACACGATCATCTTCGAAACTTTGGTCTTTCAATTCCTCTAAAAATGTCGGTAAATTGTTTAATGTTCGGTTACAAGCGATCAATGCTCCTGATGTGTTCACATTTGACTGCGTATTGACTTGATTCAGTTGATTGTTTGTTTGATAGTTGACATTTCCCCCAGAATTAGTGGTCGTTGTTGTGGTTGTCGTCGTAATGGTCGTTTGTCCTGTCGTTTGCGGCGTATTCATTCCATTCGCATTCACATTCATGTTTACGTTCGCATTCGGATTCACTTGTTGTTCCATTCCTGTCGCATTCACATTCATATTTACACCCATGTTTCCATTCTGCATAGTTGGATCCATTCCTGACACATTGATGCTAATGCCAACATTTCCATTTTGCATGTTCGGATCCATGCCACTTCCCGAAACATTCATATTGAAGTTCGCATTACCATTTGATGTCGATTGTGTTTGCGTCATTCCAGTTCCCGTTGCATTCACATTGACATTCATTCCTACATTTCCATTTTGAGGCGTTTGCGTTTGGTTCATTCCGTTTGCATTCACGTTCATGTTCACATTTCCATTTGTGGGTGCTTGAACATTCGTATTTGTCGAACCGTTTGTTGTTTGTGTGGTGGTGGTTTGTACAGTCGTTGTTTGAACGACAGCGTCTGAATAAACCGCTGCATCGGATGGACGATAAACAACTGCTCCTGGCGCAACAACTCCTTCCGTAGCGACTAAACTCACCAATTGTAATTTTCCTTTCCCTTTTTTGAAGGTAATGCGCGTCGTTATGTCACTAGGCGCATCGATAAACAAATTCTTATCTACATCCGCTGTTTTTCCATCTGCGAAAATAATTTTCAAGGAATATCCACCATTCTTGATTCCAGCTATGTACACGTTGGTTTGTGGCTGTGAGTTTTGCTTGATGCCATTCAAAATCGCGTAGAATTGTTGTCCACCGTTATTGAAAATCGTCAAGTTACTTTGTGCTATCGAAATCATGGACACCAAAGAGAATAAAATACTCGTAATCAATTTCATCTTGTTCTTTTTTTTCAAAAATACACAAAATACCTTGCGACATCAAATTCGGAATTCAATCCTTTTCCTAACTTCGCACTCATGAATTTTGTCATTGTCGATGTGGAAACAACCGGAGGAAATACCAAAGACTCCAAAATCACTGAAATAGCGATGTACAAATACGATGGCGAAAAAGTCATCGACTCCTTTGTTTCTCTTGTCAATCCAGAACAAGCCATTCCAGAGTTTATTGTGCGTTTAACGGGCATCACCGACTCCATGGTGTCAGACGCGCCGAAATTCTTTGAATTAGCGAAAGAAATCATTGAATTTACAGAAGATTGTGTGTTCGTAGCGCATAATGTCGCATTCGACTACGGAATGTTCCGGAGTGAATTTAGACGACTTGGATTCGATTTTCGTCTGCCTCATATGTGTACAGTTCGCGCTTCTCGTTATGTGATCCCTGGACACGCGAGCTACAGTTTAGGGAAACTTTGTCGTGAAATAGGAATCGAGAACAATGCTCGACACCGCGCGGATGGTGATGCAAAAGCCACGACCGAGTTGTTTCATTTGATTTACCACAAGGATCCCAACAACTTAAGCACCTTTATTCAACAAGAACTGAATCCGAAATCTATTCATCCAAATTTAAGTTTGGATGTCATCGATAATCTTCCATCAAAAACGGGCGTTTACTTCATGTACAATGAATTCAATCAGTTGATTTACATTGGAAAGAGTATTAACATTAAAAAACGCATTGAGCAGCACCTGCGGAATACAAAAACCGCGAAAGGACTCAAAATGATCCAAGATATTTGTCGAATTGAACACGAACTAACTGGAAGTGAATTAATTGCTTTCCTACTTGAGTCTGAACTCATTAAGCAACACCAGCCGATTTACAACCGAAAGTTGAGAAAAAGTTTCTTTCCATTTGGAATCTTTGATGAGCTTGATGAGCATGGATACATTCAATTACACGTAGCCTCCCTAGCAAAAAAAGAGGAACAAGCCATTATCCAATTCAGCACCAAAAAAGAAGGAACTGATTATTTAAGTCATTTAGTACAGAAATTTGAGCTTTGTCAAAAATTATGTCACCTGTATCCGACCAAATCTGCTTGTTTTCATTACACCATCAAAGAATGTAAAGGTGCATGTGTTCAGGAAGAAAGTCCGGATGACTACAACCAACGAATCAACAACTTTCTGGAGCACATCAACTTCAAAGGATCTTCTTTTTTCATCATTGACAAAGGACGAAACAAAGGAGAGAAAAGCCTGATTTGGATTGATCGTGGCACTTATAAAGGATATGGATTTGCTCCTTTCCATTTTCATGGTAAAGAACCCATGCATTGGATGAGGTACATTGATTTAGCAGCAGAAAACAGAGATAATAAATCGATTATTAATTTGTTTTTACGCAAGGACAAACAACACCGAATCGTCAGTTTATAGTACCTTTATCACATGATTGGAACCGTTCGTATTTTAGGCTCAGGAACATCACAGGGAATTCCGATGATTGCCTGCACTTGCGATGTTTGTCATTCAACGGATCCGCGCGACAAGCGTCTTCGTGCATCCATTCTACTGGAACTAAATGGATCAAATTATTGTGTAGATGCCGGTCCTGATTTTCGTTATCAATTATTGAGAGAGAAGGTAACGCATCTCGAAGGAATTTTATTCACGCATGAACACAAAGACCACGTCGCTGGACTAGACGATGTGCGTGCATTCAATTACTTCACGCAGAAACCGATGAATGTGTACTGTTCCCAGAACGTTGACATTGCCCT
>JBEDCT010000112.1:0-4445 GCA_041176665.1 Bacteroidota bacterium
CAGGTGAAAGATGTATTTTCTCCTTTCCCTGTGCACGGAATAGATCCAATCATTGGAGTTAAGCGTACCCGCTTAGCAATTGCATCGTTCATGTATGCAACTACTGGAACATTATTGGCAATCTTAGGGACATGGTACTTCATGATTCATGATTGGCCTATGAATATTGGAGGTAAGCCGAGCTTTACATGGATTGAAAATGCACCGGCATTCGTTCCAATTATTTTTGAATTTTCGGTGTTCTGCGCAGCCCACGGTATGGCAATAACATATTTGTTGCGTAACGGAACTCTTCCAGGAATGCCAGCCTCTAATCCAGATCCAAGAACTACAGACGATAAGTTTGTAATTGAAATTGTTACAGAAGATAATCACGCATTCTCTGTATCTGATTTGGAAGAAAAAATACGTGCAACTGAAGTTTTTGAATTAAGCATAAAGGACTGTTAAGATGAAGCGTCCCCTACTAAACACATTTTCGGCTATCACAGTAGCAATTGCATTTGCTTCTTGTGGTGTAGACACGAATTCTCCTGGTGTAGAATACATGCCAGATATGTATCGCTCTCCTGCATTGGAAGCGTACGTAGATTACGGATCAAATAAACACATGGATTGGACGCAGAGTCAGAAGGACGAAGCGGGAGTTCAAGCCGTGTTGTCGCGCATTCCTGCAAAGGGAAGTATTGCCTATGCAGGTGATGATGCTGTGTTTGGAATGCCATACGCGTTGCCTAATGACACGACAGGCTATTCAAGAGCCGCACGTGAAATTCATTCACCATTGCTTGCAAACAAAGTAAACATTGAAGAAGGAAAACGTTTGTACTTAATCTTCTGTCAACATTGTCATGGTAAAGAGGGTCACGGTGACGGAGCCATTTCAAAGAATGGTTTGATTGCTGGTATTCCTGATTATGCAACTAAGTTGAAAGATTTAGAAGAAGGGAAGATGTACCATACCCTTCAATATGGAAAAGGATTAATGGGATCACATGCTTCTCAATTGAATCAAAAAGAGCGTTGGCAGATTTTGGAGTGGGTGAAGTGTCTTCAAAAAGGCATTGCTACTCCTGAGTTTGATGCGAAGGGAATGTTAAAGGTTGCCTCTGCGGAAGCAGCAGCAGATTCAACAAAATAATAAGAACTAGAAGGAATAACGTATGTCACAGGATAAATTACAATTCCAATTTCCGTCACAAACTAAAATGTGGACGACGGCATTGATGGCCATTGGTGGAGTTTCGGCTTTGCTAGGATGGTTTGCTGATAAAACAGATCATCACCAATACTGGTGGGCAATGTTGTTAATCAGCGGATTCTTCTTCTTTGCTATTGCATTGGGAGTTTTATTCTTCTATTCTCTTCAGTATGCTGCTGAGGTTGCCTGGTCAGCATTATTGAAGCGTTTGTTTGAAGCAATTTTTTCATACATCCCATACGGTTTAGGTGTGATTGTTTTGGTTTTATTGGTTGGACAATTTCATGGTCATCACTTGTACCATTGGATGGATTCATCTGTTTACGATCCTGCGAGTGAAAATTACGACGAGATTATAGCTGGAAAGCAGGCATACTTTACTCCATGGTTCTTCTGGTTAAGAGTGGTTGCATATGCTGCGGTTTTTGTTGGATTTGCTCGTTATTTCCGCAAGTGGTCTTTGCAGGAAGATGCTGTTGGAGGAACTGAGATTCATTACAAGATGTATAAAAAAGGTGCGACATTCTTGGTGTTGTTCGCTGTATTCTCCTCTACAATGGCTTGGGATTGGTTAATGTCTATCGACACACACTGGTACAGCACAATGTACGGATGGTACATCTTCTCCGGAATGTGGGTGACAGCTATGACCATGGCAACGTTAATATTGATTTGGTTACGTGGAAAAGGTTATTACGCTATGATGAACGAATCACATATTCATGACATGGGTAAATGGATGTTCGCCATTTCAATGTTGTGGAGCTACTTGTGGTTCTGCCAATACATGTTGATTTGGTATTCAAACATTCCAGAAGAGATTACCTATTTCAAGGAGCGTTATGATCATTACATGGTTTTGATGTGGACGATTTTCGCAGTGAACTTTGTTGTTCCTTTTTACACATTGATTTCTCGAGATGCAAAACGTAACACGAAGTATTTAACAAGAGTGGGTGTGATTATATTAATTGGTCACTTTGCAGATTTGTATCTAGCTGTTATTCCTGGAACCATTCACGGACATTTGTTATGGGGATTTGGTGAAGGTCACCATGCAGATTTCGGATGGTGGTTTGAAATTGGAATGTTACTCGGGTTTTTAGGATTGTTCTTGCGTGTGGTATTAACCACATTAACCAAGGCTCCTTTGATTCCGAAGAACCATCCTTTCCTGCAAGAAAGCGAAAACCATCACATTTAATTGAAGCGTAAGATAAAAAGATAGTCAAATGAAACTACTAATTCTTTTAGTTATAGTACTTGCAATCATTGCCATAGCGCAATTGACAAAAGTATATGAATTGAGCCGTTCGTTAAGAAAGAACAAAGAGGAAGAGATCTCCGCGGCCGACAACAAACTGAATGCTAACTTGATGTTAGTCTGGATGTTTTTATTCTTCGTAGGTACAGTGTTCCTGTATGTTAGATACGGAGATTATCTTCCGGTATCAGCCTCTGCACATGGTGTTGATGTAGACCAATTGATGAAGGTGAACATATGGATGATTACCGTAGCCTTCTTTATTGTGAACTTTTTCTTATTCTATTTCGCTTGGAAATACCAATTCAAAAAAGGAAGAAAAGCCAAATTCTTTGCACATGACAACCGCCTAGAGATGCTTTGGACCTTGGTTCCGGGAGTGCTTCTGGCGTTTATCATCGTTTACGGTTTGATTACTTGGAACAAGATTACAGGGCCAGCCTCTGCAGATGCAATTCAAATTGAGTTGTACAGCCGCCAGTTTGACTGGACTGCACGTTATCCAGGTGAAAACAAAACCTTTGGTTCAGCAAGCTATAATTTGATTAGCACTTCCAATCCTTTAGGTCTCGTGACTAAAGAAGGGATTCGTGCGAAGTTGGACGAGTTGGATAGCCAGATTGAGAATGTTGAGAAGCAATTAGAAGAGAATAAATTAATGCCGCTCTTGCCTGAAAGCTATGTGGCTACTCTGGAAGATAAAGTAAGTCGATTGAAGCGCCATAAGCAGCGCATTGCCGACATAGATGAGAACAGCGTTAACGGAATAAGCACATGGGAATCTGGAAACGATGACCGCTTAGTGAAAGGTGAAATGCACATTCCGGTGAACAAAGAGATTGAGTTCATTTTCCGCTCACAGGATGTTATTCACTCAGCATATATGCCTCACTTCCGATCGCAAATGAACTCGGTACCTGGAGTAGCCACGCGTATGAAAATGACGCCAACGGTAACAACCGCTGAAATGCGCAAGATTACGGGTAATGATTCTTTCAACTACATTCTTCTTTGTAATAAAGTTTGTGGGGCAGCTCACTTCAACATGCAAATGAAAATTGTTGTTGAAAGCGAGGCAGATTACAATGCGTGGGTTACTAAACAAAAAATGTTTAAAGCCCCTGAAGTAAAAGAAGCAGCGGATACAACTTTAGCAAACGAACCTAAAAAAGATACTTTAGCCACAGCAATGGGCGCTAAATAATAAGAGATAATCATGGAAGCAACTGAAAACACGCACGTACAAGACCACGGTCATCACCATCACAAGGAGAGCTTCATATCGAAGTATGTGTTCTCGATGGATCACAAAATGATATCTAAGCAGTTCTTAATTACGGCTATCGTAATGGGAGTTGTAGCTGTAATGTTATCTATCTTCTTTCGTCTTCAGTTAGGATGGCCAGGAGAGAAGTTTCAAATTTTAAATGCTTTTCTTGGTGACAAATGGGCACCAGATGGAATCCTAGACCGTAACGCTTATTTGGCGATGGTAACTATTCACGGAACAATCATGGTATTCTTCGTTTTAACCGGAGGATTATCAGGAACGTTTGCGAACTTACTTATTCCACTTCAGATTGGAGCTCGCGACATGGCTTCAGGATTTTTGAATATGCTATCGTATTGGTTTTTTGCGGTGTCGAGTATAATTATGTTGGCTTCTTTGTTTGTAGAAGGTGGAGCTGCATCGGGTGGTTGGACAATTTATCCACCACTTTCAGCCTTGCCACAAGCAATGCCAGGTTCTGGAATGGGTATGACGCTTTGGTTAATTTCAATGGTCTTGTTCGTAGCCTCTTCACTTTTGGGTGGTTTGAACTACGTGGTAACCATTATTAACCTTCGTGCTAAAGGAATGAAAATGACTCGTCTTCCATTGACGATATGGGCCATTTTTGTTACTGCAATTTTAGGAGTTCTTTCATTCCCTGTATTGGTTTCTGCTGTTGTTCTTCTTTTGATGGACAGAAGTATGGG
>JBEDCT010000113.1:0-4966 GCA_041176665.1 Bacteroidota bacterium
ATAAGTAATTTAAATTAGGATTAATTTACCCCCACACTACCCCCAGCATTAAACCTTCCCGTCGAAGTTGCTTTGCCTTTCTCTACTTCAATGATCACATCCACTTCATGGGCATGCGCATTGACTCCTCTGAATTTACCTTCTTTGGTAGTGTGGTAAATGAAAATGAATGGAGAAAACGGCCATGTTGACCACCCCAAAACGGAGTATGTTGACCAGCTATTTTCATTTGACTAAAATCGCGATTTAATAGATTCATTGTTTATCAAAAATATTACTTTTTTTCGATTAAAAAATCGTTTATTAAATTCCCTCGTTTTTTTCTCATTGATTCACCCTGTAATTCAAAACGGTGAGCGTGGTGAACTAGCCTGTCCATGGTAGCATCTGCGATTGTTTTTTCGCCGATAATATCATACCACTGGCTTACAGGTAATTGAGAAGTTATTATGGTTGAGCTTTTGCCGTGACGGTCCTCAATGATCTCTAAAAAAGCCATTCTATTCTGATTATCCATGGCCTGAAGTCCGAAGTCGTCTAGGATGATGAGTTGTTGTCTTTCTATTTTGGATATTTCTTTTAGATAGGAGCCATCACTTTTTGCCATCTTGAGCTTTGCGAGCAAACGTGTTGTGTTGTAATATTTAACTCGATAACCATCTATACAGGCTTGATAACCCAAGGCAGTAGCCAAATAACTCTTTCCTACACCTGTACTTCCTGTAATGAGTAGATCCTGTCCTTGATGGATGTAATCCCCCTGAGCAATACGTAAAAGCTTATTTCTGTCAAGATTACGGTCGTCGTTGTAATCTATCTTCTCTAAAGAGGCTTTATATCTAAAAGTAGCGTTTCGTATATTTCGCTCGATTTTTCGATTCTGCCGATCATCCCATTCTGTTTCAACGAGTTGAGCAATAAATTGATCTAAGGTGTAATGATCCGTTCGACCTGTTTCAATGGCCGTTTTAAACGCATTGTGCATTCCATGAAGCGCCATTAACTTCATTTTCGATAAAGTTGTTTGATTCATATTTATTTGGTTTTTAATAGATTACTTATAGTAGTTATTCCCTCTAATATTTGGGTGGTTTGGAAGTCCATCATCTTGATTATCATCTTCTTCAATGAGATTGTCAAGACCTTTTTCTAAGATATTTTCTACGATTTTATAATTGTAAATCCGGTAGTCCAAAGCTATTCCACAAGCCTTAGATAAGCGCTCATTTCCAACCTTTTTAGCCAGGGATAAGACGCCAATGCAGCTTTTGTAGGATTGTTCAACGTGCTGCTTTTTGTTAAGGATTTCAGTGATCAACAGTTTGACATTCTGATCAATTGACTCTGCCCAGGATAAAAAGCGATCTGCATTCCATTCGGTCATAAACTGATGTGTTGTCGCTAGATGATCCTTTATGGTCGTATAGTTATGCGGGCTTTTGATTCTTGAGTGTACCGCTATGCGATTGTATCCTGAGTAGATTTCCACCACTTTCTCTGTATACAGCACTTTGACTTTCTTTCTGATATAGAGATAGGGAACACTGTAGTAATGTCTGTCTTCAGATAGCAAAACATGCCCGTTATTCATGACCGTAACGATTGCTTGCTTGCGGATTTCAAATCGTTCTAAGGGAAGCTCTTTTAACTCAGCTTTCTCCAACTCATCAAAGAGCTGCTTTCTACTGTAAGGCTTTCCAGTGAGGTTTGAGCTGTTGTGTTTCTCTAGAAGCGTTTTAATGGCGCTATTTAATGCTTTAAGGCTAAAAAATTGTTGATCCTTTAGCACGCTGTAAATTCGAGTATAGAGGATTTTTACTGCCCCTTCAACCAAGGATTTATCCCTTGGTCGATAAGCTCTAGCGGGTAAAATTGTTGTGCCATAGTGCTCGGCAAAATCTAAAAAAGTTTCATTTAATGTTGGCTCATAACGATGACTTTTTGTAACTGCAGATTTTAAGTTATCAGGAACTATGGCTTGAGGTACGCCGCCAAAAAAGTGCAATGCATTTTCTACAGATTCAATGAAGTCTTCCTTTTTTTGACTCATACTAGCCTCTGCATAAGTCGCTTGACTTGCTCCAAGTATTGCAACAAAAAATTCAACTTCGATTACTTCACCACTTTCACGGTCAATGATTTCAAGTGTTTTTCCAGCGTAGTCCACGTACATTTTATCGCCTGCCTTGTGGCTCATGTGCATGGTAGCCTTTGCATTTATCCGTTTGGACCAACGGTTAAAATATACAGCAAATTGAGTGCGTTGAAAACCGTCAGGGTGCTTAAGTTTATACTCCTCCCATAAGATTTTAAGCGTTTTTCCTGTTTTCTTTAGCTCTTTTTCAACTCGTGGGAAAAAGCGTTCTAAATCACGTATTTTAGGGCTTAACTCGCTTTCCTGCTGAACATTAAATAGTTCATCCAAATCTAGATCACTCAAGTGTTCTAATTCTTCAAAAGTGACTTTAAGTCCGTTAAATTGTTTGATGTATTTCTTGACGGTATTGCGGGATAACCCAAGATATCCACTGATGAAAACCTTGCTTTTGCCGCCTACGTGTAGTTTAATTACTTTTCTTAATTTACTCATGTCGATTGTTTTTCCAGCCATACTTCAAACTTTAACAAATAAAGCTTGAATTTACAGCTACAATGACTCTCGTAAATCGTTTGATTTTAGGTGGTCAACATACTCCGTTTTGGGGTGGTCAACATGCTCCGTTTTAGGGTGGTCAGCTTAAACCGTTTTCAGGTGGTCAGTATAAGCGTTTTTTCCACTTTTGTAAAGAAGTGAAACAAAAAATGGCCAAAAATGCGAAGCAGCTTAGCTTTTAAATTTCTTTTAGGCGTAACCACCAACTGGAATCACGAGCGTTAGCGACACTCCCTCCGTCCAAGATTCAAAACGACACCGAATTCGGCCCAATAAAAAATCAGTATATAACCATTTGGTTCTTTGAAGAATACGTTAAATGATCAAAAAAAATCACCCTTACCAATCCTGCTCTCACTCTCCTCTCTCCTTCTTCGCTCTCCTTCTCGCTCTGTCCGCTTTTGCGGACTACTCCCTTCTCTCCCCAATCTGCTGTCTCCACATCGCGTAATACAAGCCTTTTTCAGCCAGTAATTCTTCGTGTTTACCTGTTTCGACAATGACTCCTTTTTCGAGAACGAAAATCTTGTCTGCATGCATGATGGTGGATAAACGGTGTGCAATCAATACGGTGATGTGCTCCTTGTGACTTCCAATCGAACGAATGGTGTTCGAAATAGCCTCTTCAGTGATAGAGTCCAAAGCGGAAGTTGCTTCGTCAAAGACTAACAAACGTGGATTGCGAATCAAGGCGCGTGCAATGGATAAACGTTGCTTTTCACCGCCGGATAATTTCATTCCTCCTTCACCTATCACCGTGTCGATTCCGTTTTCGCTTCGAGAAATTAATCCTTCACAAGAAGCTTGATTTAAAGCGAAATCCATTTGTTCTTGTGTTGCTTCTGGCTTGGTGAACAAGAGGTTCTCACGGATCGTTCCTGCGAATAACTGTGTATCTTGAGTGACAAAGCCCAATTGTTGTTGTAGTTCGTCGCGATCAATTTTCGTGGATTCAATTCCGTTGTAGTAGATTTTCCCCGTTGGCGTGGAATACAATCCAACGAGTAATTTCACCAAGGTGCTTTTTCCTGATCCACTTGGACCAACAAAAGCTACTGTTTCGCCTTTTTGAACTTCGAAATTGATGTTGCTCAGCGCATCGTAACTAGAGGACTTATGTCTGAACGTTAGATTGCTAAACGCCAATTTCTCAATGGCATTTAAAGGAACTGGATTCTCTGGTTTCTTTTCAATCGGTGTATTGATGATCTTCTCGAAATTATTCAAAGAAGCTTCCGCCTCACGGTAGGCAATGATCACGTTTCCAACTTCTTGCAAAGGACCAAAGATGAAGAAGGAGTAGAATTGTAAGGTCATGATTTGTCCAAGTGACAAGGAACCATGAAACAATAAGTACATCAAAATGAACATAATGGACTGACGCAATAAATTCACGGTTGTCCCTTGAATAAAGCTAATGCTTCGTACTTGACGTACTTTTTTCAATTCCAACAGAAGGATTTTACGCGTTCTGTCGTTTAAGCGATTCGTCTCTTGTTGTGTTAGTCCTAAACTTTTGATCAATTCGATGTTGCGCAAGCTTTCCGTCGTACTTCCCGCCAATTGCTTCGTTTCGCTCATGATGGTCATCTGTACTTTCTTGATACGCTTGGATAAGATGCTTATGAAGAAACTCAATCCAGCTGCTGAAAACAAGTATAACAAGATCAATCCCGGTTGAACAGTAAAGGCATACACCATCACGAAAACCAATCCCACGATCGAAACGAATAAGATATTGATGAAACTCATGATGAAACGTTCAGCATCCGTTCGCACTTTCTGAAGGATGTTCAATGTTTCCCCACTTCGTTGGTCTTCGAATTCATTGTAGGCGATTTGCAAGGTATGCTTCAATCCGTCCGTGTAAATATCCGCTCCCAACTTTTGAATAATCAAGTTGATGCTGTAATCCTGAAATGCTTTTGCGGTACGACTAACCATGGCAACTCCAATCGCAGCAGCAATCAACCATCCCACTCCACTGATAAATTCTGATTCCGTAAAGTCTTTCGGATGCGTAGCAAAACGATCTAAAATTTTACCAAAAATAAAGGGATCCAATAACGAGAATACTTGGTTGATACTCGCCAAAGCAAGTGCTAGAAAAACGAGTGATTTGTAGCGTCCGAGGTAGGTAAAGAGAATTTTCATGGGATGATTCAGTTTGAAGATGCAAAAGTACAAAACTAATCCCGTCCAAATACTGTCCTGCGTTTCGCTAATGTTAAGAATCCGTATCTTTGCTTTAAATAGTACTCATCGCATGCTCCTTTATCGATTTCCTGGTCAAGACATTGTTTCCAAAAAAGG
>JBEDCT010000114.1:0-6315 GCA_041176665.1 Bacteroidota bacterium
ATTATATGGATACTGCGTATGTTTCAAAACTTAAATCTACTCTATGGAAGGGAGAATTGAGAGCTAACCATTACATAGATTGGATGACTAAAAAGCTCATTCCATTTATTGAAAATCGATATTCGGTAAGTCAACGACGAAATGATCGTTTTTTAATAGGCTCAAGTATGGGTGGATTGATTTCACTTTACGGTTTAACTCAAAATCCCAAGACTTTCGGTGGTGCAGCTTGTTTGTCCATTCATACTCCGATGATAAATTTCCAAATGACGGGCGATGACGCCATGAATCAATTGGTACTTCCTTTCAATTCGTATTTGGAAAAAAAACTACCTTCTCCAACCAAAATAAAAATCTACATCGATCGAGGAACGGAAACCTTGGATGCACATTACGGACCTTATCATGATGTATTGTTAAGTACGATGAAGAAGTGTGGGTATGAAATCGGCCCAAATTATTCAACCCTTGTTTGGGATAAAACCGGACACGATGAAGTGTCTTGGGCAAATCGATTAGCGGTCCCAATCAAATTCTTGTTGATAAAAGACAAGTAGGAAAATCAGTGCATCCAAACATTTTTTTAAATTTGTCAAAGGTCCAGTGCGGATTAAGTAAAGAAAGGAATGAAGACCATATTAATATTAGGAGCAGGGATGTCTGCTTCATCGTTGATTAGATACTTGTTAGCTCATTCAGAAGCTGAAAATTGGCACATAAAAATTGTGGATCAAAATTTAAGTTTGGTTCAAAAAAAAATCAACGGGCATCCAAATGCAGAAGCGCTTTCTTTCAACGCATTGGATTCGAAAGAACGCAAGCCAGCGATTGCACATGCGGATTTAGTCATTTCGATGTTGCCAGCAATTTACCATGTTGAGGTAGCGAAAGATTGCATCGAACTTCATACTGATTTAATCACGCCATCCTATATTTCTGCGGAAATGCGCGCTTTGAATGGGGAAGCGAAACAAGCTGGAATTGTTATCATGAATGAGATTGGTGTTGATCCAGGAATTGACCACATGAGCGCGATGAAAGTGATTGACCACATTAAAGCGATTGGTGGTAAATTAACTAGTTTTAAGTCTTTTTGTGGTGGATTATTGGCGCCTGAGTCGGATAACAATCCGTGGCATTATAAATTCACGTGGAATCCACGTAATGTCATTGTTGCCGGACAAGGTCCAGCAGCCTTGTACATGGATAACAATGAATACAAGTACATTCCGTATTCTCAATTATTCAAAAAATTAGATCGCTTCGAGATTCCCCCTTATGGATATTTTGATGGATACGCGAATCGAAATTCATTGATTTATTCATCCACTTATGGGATTGAGGGTATTCCAACAATTTACCGTGGAACATTACGTCGTCCAAATTATTGCCAAGGTTGGGATGTTTTTATCCAACTTGGAATGACAGACGATTCATATGCGATGACCAATTCAGAAACCTTAACTCCTCGATCGTTTTTGAATGCCTTTTTACCTTATGAATTGTATACAACGGTAGAAGATAAATTTAAAAAAGTGCTTGGAGAAGAAAACGCTTTTTTGTTTGAACAATTCGAGAGCATGGGTATCTTTGATGACTCCTTTACTTATGGAATTGAAAATGCAAGTCCAGCGAAATTATTACAACAACTATTAGAACCAAAATGGAAGTTGGAACCCGGAGATAAGGACATGTTAGTAATGTATCATGAATTCGAGTACCAAATAAAGAATGAGCAGAAGAAAATCACTTCTTCTCTCGTTACCTTAGGTCAAGACGAAGTTTATACTGCGATGTCAAATACCGTTGGACTACCAGTAGCTATTGCGGCTAAATTAATTTTGGCAGGTGAAATCCAAGAGAAAGGTGTTACCTTGCCGGTAGATAAAAAAGTATATGAACCAATTTTAAAAGAATTGGAAACATTCGGAATTATCTTTGAAGAAAAAGAACAAACGATTTAATAAGAAAATAATGGAAAACGAAGAAAACCACATGAACATCGAACTATCTGAAGAAATTGCTTTAGGTACATATTCTAACTTAGCGATCATCACACATTCGCCTGCAGAGGTGGTTTGCGACTTCGTGCAAATTATGCCGGGAATGCCGAAAGGAAAAGTTCGTTCTCGCGTATTAATGACGCCACAAAATGCCAAACGATTCTTACAAGCTTTGTCGGATAACATTCAAAAATACGAGCAAAATTTTGGGGTAATTGATGATCCACAAGCTGGATTCCCTCCGATGAATTTTGGTACGCCAAATACAATGGCATAATTTTATAGAGATGTTATTGTCGATATGCATTCCTATCTACAATGCGGATATTTGTCCGTTGGCGATAGAACTTCATCGACAGATTCAAGACTATTCATCGGAAGTAGAACTCTTATTTTTAGACGATGCTTCCGATGTTTTTTTTCAAGATAAAAATAGAAGTGTAGGGCAATTCTCAGATTATCAAGAGCTGCCGATAAATATTGGTAGGTCCAAAATTAGAAATGCCTTTTTGCCTTTCGCCAAGGGAACCTATTTGTTGTTTATTGATGGAGATTCAAAAATCATCCATCCGGATTTTGTCAAGCGTTACGTTGAATGTCTGCGCTTGAAAAACACAGAAGTACTTATAGGCGCGAGTATTTATTCAGAGGAAATTCCCGAGAGAAAACAATTGCTTCGCTGGACTTACAGTCGAAAGAGAGAAAGCAAGTCTTTTTCGGAACGAAATCTTCATCCAGAACTTGGTTTTAAGTCAAACAATTTTGTGATTTTAAAATCACTTTTTGCGAAGTATTCGTTTGACGAGTCGTTGGTGACATATGGGCATGAAGACACCTTATTTGGTTACCAGTTACGAATCAAGGGCGTATCATTTCAGCACATAGATAATCCTGTCCTAAATAGTAACCTTGACGATAATGATCAATTTTTAGAGAAAACAAAAGAAGCATTGAAAAACCTTTTATTGATTTCTTTGAAACTTCAAGATACCCATTTCAATAAAGAACATCGATTACTTAGCTTGTCGTTATCAATTGAAAAAAACCGATTGTTTCGAGTTGCGTGTAAGTTATTGGGTGCGCTTTCCTTGCCACTTTTGACAGCTTTTTTAAAAAAAGGGTATTTCACTTTATGGATGTTCGATCTATACCGGATTTTTCATTTGGTCGATTACCTAGGAAATTACCGAAAGAATAAGGTTTTTTAATTTCAACTGTTCATTCTCCCAATTTTCCACTTCGGCAGCAGCAAAGCATGCTGATTTTTGTTCCGCTAACTTTTCAGGATTGCTTTTTATCTCTTCGATGGATCGAACGATTGAATCCACAGAAACTTCGGGAATTACGTGGCCTATTTGATAACCCAAAACAACCTTTTCTATTTCCACTAGTTTGCTGGCAAGAATAGGAGTGCCGGCATGCATGTAGTCAAACACTTTATTCGGAAGTGAGTACTCATAGTTTTTACTGAGTGGTTTGTCGAGGGTTAATCCAAGATCTGCATGTACGGTGAATTGCATCATCTCTTCATAGGGTCTACGGCCATATAATTTTACCTTGTCATCAAGATGGTGTTCCCGGATTAATTCCCTCACTACAGGCATCACATCACCATCACCAACAAGCATGAGCGTAGCGTTTTCCAATTGTTTCATTGCTAGTACTGCTTCTTCGATTCCACGTTCAACATTCAGTCCGGAACCTTGTATAATTATTAAGAAAGTATTTTCAGGAATGTTCAGCTCCTTTTTTGAAAGATTGGTTTTGGGAAGATATTTAGTAGGGATATTTCGAATAACAAGCAGCTCTTTTTGATATAGATTTTTATAGGTTTGAGCAATCGAGTCATTAACAGTAATGATGTGTGTTAATTTGGGGAAAATGATTTTTTCGATGTACAACCATATTCCTTGGGTTCGTTTACGATGTATTAATTCGGGTGCCTCGGTGAATAGCTCATGACTATCATAGATGATTTTTGCTCCGGAGATCTTACTTACAAGGAAATTAGGCAACAGTGTATCGAGGTCATTGGAATAGAGAAGTGTTTTTCTTTGAAACAAGAGTACAAAAAATAGTCTTAGGTTAAGTTCAGCATAAAAAAACGGACCCTTTTGGAAGAATAGATTTAGGCGTTTTGTTCGGTAATTACGTTTCGTAAGAATGGGACTAGATTTTTTTGTTCGTCCAATTAACAAAACATCCATACCAAGCTCATGCAGTGCTGAACAAGTTCGATGAACACGATTATCAGTGACCAAATCGCTTGATACTGAAACAATCACTTTTTGATTTAACATGGAAACAAAAGTAATGAAATCCCCGTAGGAAAGAATTGCGAATAATAATGTGATAAAAATTTCAAATATTTTTTCAAAAAATTCTTTGAGATAAGAAAAAGTTTCATACATTTGCAATCCCAAATTGGCTTTGGGGAAAGAAAACGTTCTTTATTTTTAGAAAACCAACAATAAAATTGCCGATGTAGCTCAGTTGGCCAGAGCAGCTGATTTGTAATCAGCTGGTCGGGGGTTCGAATCCCTCCATCGGCTCATAAAGTTGGGGAGATACTCAAGCGGCCAACGAGGGCAGACTGTAAATCTGCTGGTTACACCTTCGCAGGTTCGAATCCTGCTCCCCCCACAAGAAAAGAATAAAAGCGGGAGTAGCTCAGTTGGTAGAGCTTCAGCCTTCCAAGCTGAACGTCGCGAGTTCGAGTCTCGTCTCCCGCTCACTTTTCAAAGAGCGCCGGTGTAGCTCAGGGGTAGAGCGCTTCCTTGGTAAGGAAGAGGTCACGAGTTCAATTCTCGTCATTGGCTCAAGAAGAAGAAATTTATCCGTAAGACGGATTTTTTATATAGAATAAGTATTAACTAAGTAACAAAAAAAACAAAAAATGGCTAAGGAAAATTTTGATCGTTCCAAACCACACGTTAACATTGGTACCATTGGACACGTTGACCACGGAAAAACTACATTGACTGCTGCAATCTCTAGCGTATTAGCTTCTAAAGGATTGGCACAAGTTCGTGACTTCTCATCTATTGATAATGCTCCTGAAGAGAAAGAGCGAGGAATTACAATTAACACATCTCACATCGAGTATCAAACTGTTGCGCGTCACTACGCTCACGTTGACTGTCCAGGTCACGCGGATTACGTAAAGAACATGGTAACAGGTGCTGCTCAAATGGACGGTGCTATATTAGTTGTAGCTGCAACAGATGGTCCAATGCCTCAAACACGAGAGCACATTCTTCTTGGAAGACAAGTTGGTGTTCCTCGTTTAGTTGTTTTTATGAACAAAGTTGACATGGTTGATGACGAAGAGTTGTTAGAGCTTGTTGAAATGGAAGTTCGTGAATTACTTTCTTTCTATAAATATGATGGAGACAATGCTCCAGTTATTCAAGGATCTGCATTGGGTGCGTTGAATGGTGAAGCTAAGTGGGTAAAAGCAATCGAAGATTTAATGGATGCTGTTGATACATATATCGAATTACCTCCGCGTGAAATTGATAAGCCGTTTTTGATGCCAGTAGAGGATGTATTTACGATTACAGGTCGTGGTACAGTTGCAACTGGTCGTATTGAGACAGGAATCATAAACTCTGGAGAAGGTGTTGATATTCTTGGAATGGGTGACGAAAAATTAACGTCAACTGTTACAGGTGTTGAGATGTTCCGTAAAATCCTTGATAGAGGTGAAGCTGGTGACAACGTTGGTTTGTTATTACGTGGAATTGAAAAAGCTCAAATCAAAAGAGGAATGGTTATTTGTAAGCCAGGTTCAACAACACCTCATGTTGAGTTTAAAGCTGAAATTTATGTTTTGAAAAAAGAAGAAGGTGGACGTCACACTCCATTTCAAAATAAATATCGTCCGCAATTCTATTTCCGAACTACAGACGTAACAGGAGAAATTTTGTTAGGAGAAGGTCGTGAAATGGTTATGCCAGGTGATAACGTTTCAATTAATGTAAGATTAATAGTTCCTGTAGCAATGGATAAAGGACTTCGTTTTGCAATCCGTGAGGGTGGAAGAACTGTTGGTGCTGGTCAGGTTACAGAAATAGTAAAATAAATAATAACATAGTTTAAAGTTAGGGGAATTGAAAAATTCCCCTTTTTAAACGGGTGTAGCTCAGCTGGTAGAGTGGTGGTTTCCAAAACCATTGGTCGTGGGTTCGAATCCTACCGCCCGTGCTGAAATAAAATAAAATACGTGTTTAAAATAAAATCATATTTTCAAGAGACTTACCACGAAATGGTTCACAATGTAACGTGGCCCACTTGGCAAGAATTACAGAAT
>JBEDCT010000115.1:0-7320 GCA_041176665.1 Bacteroidota bacterium
CACGTATGCTGGGTCAATGGCGACTTCAACGTATGCTGCAGTAACTGGAACTGAGGTTGTCAAAAAAGACGACGATAAGAAAAAGAAAAAAAAGAAAAAAGGATCTTGTTGTTCTTCTCAACAAGGTAAATCTTGTTCAACTACACAACAATCATCTTGTTGTTCTAAAAAAGCAAACTAATCCATTTTTAATGGAACAAAAAAGGCCATCTAACGATGGCCTTTTTTATTAGCTGAATATTTTCTGATATCCCTCTTGGTATTTCTCCAGGATTTTCTTTCTCTTTAATTTGAGTGTTGGTGTAAGTTCACCGCCATCGATCGTAAATTCAGCAGGAAGCAAAGCGATTTTCTTCACTTGTTCCCAATTCCCAAACACCTGATTTATTACAGCGATTTCCTTATCCATACGCTCAATAAACACACTTTGTTTAATGATATCCTCGTTGCTCATCGATTCAAAATGTAGTCCATGGCGATGCGCCCATTCCTTTGCAAAGGCAAAATTAGGAACAACAAAAGCAGCTGGAAACTTCTCTCCTTCTCCGATCACCATAATTTGTTCTATAAAACGTGATTCTTTGAATCGATTTTCCATTGCTTGAGGAACAATGTATTTACCTCCCGAGGTTTTGAATATTTCTTTTTTACGATCCGTTATTTTTAAGAACTTTTCATCTTGAAATTCTCCAATATCACCGGTATGGAACCAACCTTCGCTATCCATCACCTCATTCGTTGCTTCTTGATTGTTGTAGTAACCCATCATCACGTTGGGTCCTTTTACTAAAATCTCACCGTCCGCGGCAATTTTCACTTGTACCCCTTCAATCAAGGCGCCAACTGTTCCAATGCGGATTCCGGTAACGAAATTATTCACTGTGACTACAGGAGACGTTTCCGTCAATCCATATCCCTCTAAAATTGGAATATCTGCGGCTAGAAAGATTCGAGCCAATCTCGGTTGAAGTGCAGCGCTTCCGGATGCGATCGCTTTTACGTTTCCGCCTAATGCTTCCTGCCATTTTGAAAAAATTAATTTTCGCGCAATACCCAACTTGAACTTAAAAAATGGAGTTGCATTTACGTTGTCGTAATTTTCGGCAAGGTTTAAAGCCCAATAAAATAGTCCTCTTTTAATTCCCTTAAGCTCGTCTCCTTTGGCCATGATTTTATCAAAGACCTTTTCAATTAATCTTGGTACAGCCGAGAAAACATCTGGTTTAACTTCCTTGATATTTTCACCGATTGTTTCCATCGATTCAGCGAAATAAACAGAACATCCCAAATACATGTAGAGGTAATGTAGCATTCGTTCATAGACGTGACAAATGGGCAAAAATGTCAAGACACGTGAACTATTATCCGCTGGAATTGGCTCAATACACGCACCCACATTCGACAACAAGTTTCGATGAGATAGCATCACACCCTTCGGATTTCCCGTCGTTCCTGAGGTATAAATAATCGTGACTAAATCCTCATTTTTAACGTTTTTCATTCTTTCGTAAACGAGTTCTGCGTCTGTGTGTGATTTTTGTTCTTCAATATGCGACCAGTTCGGAACAGATTCCAGCTTATCAAAGGAGAATAAATGCTCCAAACTAGGCACTTCCGCACGAACATTTGAAATTTTATCTGCTAATTCTTGATTGGAAACCACGCATATTTTTGCTGCGCAATCATTTAGAATAAAACGGTAATCATTTTCGGAGATATTCGGATACAAAGGAACTAAAATCGCACCTGTTTTTTGAACCGCAATATCCAGAATATTCCATTCCAAGCGATTTGAACTTGCCACCGCAACACGGTCGCCCGCCTGTATGCCCATGGATATTAATCCGCGTGCAACATTGATGGTGCGTTCAATAAAGTCAGTAGTTGAAATCGGAACCCAAATTCCAGCTGTTTTTGTCACAAACATGGCTGCATTCGGATAATTTTTTAATTGATGATCAGGGACTTCAAAAAGTCTTTCTGCTGTTATCATAGTTTCGTTTTATAGTTATCGAAAATAAGAAATATTCTCGAATTACAAAAAGAGGATGGCAAACAAGGAGATTAGTGCGATTCCAATCACATTTAAAACAAAACCCATTTTGACCATTTGATGAATTTTCACATGTCCAGAGGAGAAAACGATGGCATTTGGGGGTGTTCCGACAGGCATCATGAACGCCAAACTCGCTCCGAGCGTTAACGAGATACACAATTGAAAAATATCGTAACCGGATTCCTTTGCGAAACTTGCGATAACAGGTACAAAGATGGTGACGAGGGCTAAGTTAGACATCACTTCTGATGCAAACACTGAAATGACAACAACAAGTAAAACGATAGCCGGAACGGACAAGTTATCATAGGACTGAAATACCTTCGTCAGCGATTCAACGACGCCATTTTTCTCAAAAATTTGAGCAAGTGCGAGTCCACCACCAAACAACAATAAAATTCCCCAAGGCAGTTTTTCGGTGTCTTTCCAATCCAAAAGTGGTTTTTTCTCACTTTTACCAGGAACGATAAACAACAAGATGGCACCAAAAATCGCTGCACTTTCGTCTCCGTAATTCAGGCCACTTAACGAAGTAATTAATTCACGAAATGACCATAAGATAATAACGACACCAAAAATCGCTAGTGCTCTGAGTTGTTCGTTGGTCCAAGGGACATTCGGTAAATTGACATCATGTAATTCATTGCGTTCCTTGCCAAGAGCGAAATAAAATATCCCATACATGACCAAAAGCATGGTCATCGCTAAGGGCATTCCGATTTTCATCCAATCGAAAAAACTAACTGTTATGTGGAAATTCTTTTCGAGAATTGCAGCCATTTGCGTATTCGGAGGCGATCCAATCAGGGTCCCTACCCCACCTATACTAGAAGCATAGGCAATACTAAGCATGAGCAATAAAGAAAATTTTGATTTTTGATGTGCAACCGGCATTGCCTGAATGATCGCGATGGCCATGGGTAACATCATCAGTGCGGTAGCAGTATTGGAAATCCACATACTTAGGAATCCGGTACTTAAAATGAATCCGAGTAAGATTCGTGGTTTTGAATCACCTACTACATTGATGATTCTTCGAGCGATTTGCTCGTGAACCTTCCATTTTTCCAATCCGAGGGCAAGGACAAATCCACCAAAGAACAAATAGACATTATTGTTACCATAACTAGCTGCAAGATCTGCTGTGTTCAGGAGTCCGAGTGGAATTGCAAAAATAAATGGGAATAAGGCTGTAATGTAAATGGATATCACCTCAAATATCCAAAAGAAAATCATTAGTCCACCAAGCGCAACTGCGTTCCAATAGGAATCAGTTGCGCGGGTAGTAATGAGAACCATTAGAAAAGAAATTGCGCCAAATGCTGCGAGCATGCGCTTCCAATCTAACTGAAGCATCTACTTATTTATTCAATGCATTTAACGCATCAACAAAAGTTAAGGCTTTTGCTTCAACTTCAGTAACGATTGCACGAAACTCAGCTTTTCCTTTTGCTTTGTGCATGCGACTAAGAATAACATCTTGGAAAGTCGCTGCCTCTGTAATTAATTTTTCTGTTGCTGGTGCTTTAGACTCATCCAACATTTGGTGGTGAAAACACTCTTCTACCACATCAAAAACCATCTCATTGATGTTTCTCTTAAGAATTCTTTTATTTGACATACTTCATCTTTATTTCCGTCAAAAGTAAGTCGAAAATAGGACTTACCCTACAAAACTCTCTATTTTCTATGCAATAGGATGTGATACTTCCGTAAGTTTGACAACGGATTGTGTAACTTTGCGTCCATGACATATCCTATACTACACATCCGCAAAGGCAAAGAACAATCATTGATGCGACGACATCCTTGGGTTTTTTCGGGAGCCATTGAATCTTCAACAGAATCTTTAAAGGATGGTGACGTAGTGTGTCTGATGACACGGAAGGACCAATTTTTAGGGATTGGGCATTTTCAACATGCTACTATTTCTGTTCGAATCTTGAGTTTCGAATACGAGGAAATCGATCAAGCATTTTTCGATCGTAAAATTAAAAAAGCCGTTGATTCCAGATTAAATATTGGACTTTTAACAAAGCAAAATAACATTTTCCGTGTATGTCATGGAGAAGGAGATGAACTACCTGGACTTGTCATTGATTTTTACAATGGAGTTGCCGTGATTCAATGTCATTCCATTGGTATGTATTTTTCCGTTGAATTAATTGCTACTGCGTTGAAAAATGCCTTTGGGAAAAAATTGACAGCGGTTTATTCCAAATCGACCGATACATTGCCGAAAAGAACAGATGTTGTAGATACTTATCTCTTTGGAAGCTGCGAAACACCTCATCTTGCTCTAGAAAATGGCGTGAAATACAACATCGATTGGATTAGCGGTCAAAAAACAGGATTCTTTATTGATCAACGGGTAAACCGACGCATTCTCGGTGAATACTCCAAAGGAAAAAAAGTACTGAATACATTTTGTTACTCAGGTGGATTTTCACTTCAAGCACTGAATCATGGAGCATCTTTGGTGCATTCACTGGATAGTTCAAAAAAGGCTATTGCATTAACCGATGATAACATCGTGTTGAACAACTATACTGAGAAACATTTGTCCATTTGTGCAGATGCGATGGATTACATGAAAGACCTGCAAGAAGATTATGACATCATCGTGTTGGATCCACCTGCGTTTGCCAAGCACCGCGAAAAACGTCACCAAGCTATTCAAGGGTACAAACGATTAAATGCGCATGCGATTAGACAAATTAAACCTGGAGGAATCATTTTTACCTTCTCTTGTTCGCAGGTCATTGATAAAGCCATGTTTACCAATACCATTATTGCCGCAGCGATTGAATCCGGAAGAAATGTGCGTATTTTGGAGCAAATTCATCAACCAGCAGATCACCCTATTCATGCTTTTCATCCTGAAGGTGAGTACCTAAAAGGATTGATTATTCAAGTCGATTAACATGCTTGCGCTCAATTACAAAGCAATTTTAGGAATGGCACTTCCGATGATGGTTTCTGGATTTATCCAGTCTATTGTCTTGATTACGGACGCGTCCCTCATCAGCAGGTATTCCACAGAAGCTTTTGACGCAGTGGGGAACGGAGGACTTTTATACGTCACCGTTTATGTGTGTTTGCTAGGAATGGGGGATGGAGCACAAATCATCATTGCGAGAAGAATTGGGGAAGAACGCATTTCGGCAATTGGTCGAATTTTTGGGACATCCTTCATAACAAATTTCATTTTAGCGATTGTTTTCTTTATCGTACTGCATTGGTTTCTACCTTCAGCGATCGTTGGCTATTCAAAGAACAATGAAATCGCCTTATTGCAAGGAGATTTTATTCGCATAAGAAGTTTCGCCTTGTTTTTCGCCATGTTTACCATTACGATTCAGGCATTTTTATTGGCAAAAGGCAAGACAATAATTGTGTTATATGCTGCCTTAATTACAGCCGTTAGCAACGTTTTTCTTGCTAATTCTCTTATTTTCGGTAGGAATGGTTTACCTGAAATGGGAATTGAAGGAGCTGCATTAGCCAATACCATCGCCGATGCTTTAGGAATGAGCTTTCTAGTCATTTACTTGATTTTTTCCTCCGAAAGAAGAGACTATCAATTGTTTGCACACTTCAAGTTTGAACTAGCGTCCATGAAGGAATTGTTAAAAGTTGGGAGTCCGCTAATGTTACAAGGATTTTTTGCATTGGCAACTTGGACCCTCTTTTTCACTTGGTTGGAGCAAAAGGGACAATTTGATTTAACCGTTTCTCAGAATATACGCGCCATCTATTTTCTTGCTTTCGTTCCCATTTGGGGATTTGCAGGGACAACAAAAACATACATTTCTCAATACATTGGCGCGAAGAAATTCGATGAGATTCCAACGATTCAAAAACGGATACAACTCATGACACTCTTGTTCTTGTGTGTGACCTTTCATGGAGCGATTTTCTATCCGGAAGCATTAATTCGACTGATTAATCCAGCTGAACTTTACGTTCAAAAAAGCGCTGAAATCCTCCGATTAATATCTGTCTCAATCATGTTGTATGGATTTTCCTCCGTTTATTTTCAAACAATCCATGGTTCCGGGAACACACTTCATTCCATGTTTATTGAATTTGGAATCGTGAGTGTGTATGTTGTCTTTTGTTACCTTTTCATCAAAGTGTGGAACTTAGATATTTATTGGATTTGGATGGTAGAGTATATTTATTTTATTTTGATGGGACTAGCCTCTATCAGCTACCTCCGTTTGTATGATTGGAAAAAGAAAATTGTCTAATGAAAGATAAGTTACGTATCGTTTTTATGGGAACCCCAGAGTTTGCTGTGGGAATTTTAGACGCGTTAGTGCACTCCAAACATGAGGTGGTTGGTGTGGTGACTGTTGCAGATAAACCTGCAGGACGCGGACAGCAAATTCAGCAGAGTGCTGTTAAACAATACGCCAGCGCGAACGACTTAATCGTTTTACAACCAGATAAATTACGCGACGATGCATTTTTAGGAGCACTACAAGCACTACAAGCAGATTTGTTTGTCGTTGTTGCTTTCCGCATGTTACCCGATGTTGTATGGAAAATGCCTGCATTCGGAACGATTAATTTACATGCTAGCCTACTTCCAAAATACCGAGGTGCTGCTCCCATTAATTGGGCCATCATGAACGGTGAAACGGAAACTGGTGTAAGTACCTTTTTCATTAATGAAAACATTGATACCGGTGCTATCATTGCGCAAAAATCCATTTCACTATCCAAAGAAATCAACGCCGGAGAATTACACGATCAATTAAAATCAATTGGTGCTGATTTAACGGTAGAAACTGCCGACCAAATTTGTTCAGGTGCTGTTTCAACGATTGAACAAGATCCATCCGATACGTCTGTACCTTTCGCACCGAAAATTTTCAAGGCAGATTGTGAAATTGACTGGAATCAAGCGGCTGAATTAAACCACAATCGCATCAGGGGACTATCCCCCTATCCTGCTGCTTGGTGTAAACTTTGGTCGGTAAAAAAAGCTAATTGGATTACGTTTAAACTCTTCGGTTCATCCATAGTAAAGATAGATCAAGCGAAACGAAACAATGGTCCGTTCTCCATGCCAGAAGGAATTGTCTTCCCAAGTGGAAATGGCTTCGTTTTGCTAAAAGAGATTCAAGCCGAAGGAAAAAAACGCATGGATTGTAAGTCTTTTTTAGCGGGTAATGATTTGAATGATCTTTCATTTAACCCTTGATTTTTAATCGGTTAAATCTATTTTATCTGTTTAAAATGCTATCTTAGTAGTG
>JBEDCT010000116.1:0-7218 GCA_041176665.1 Bacteroidota bacterium
TCTCACAAACATATTACTTGTTCCACCTGTGCTGGAAGAAAAGGATCACTCTTAGGTGTTTTGTGTCAAGATGAGATTGACCATGTCAATGCTCATAAAGACTCTAAGTACTATAAAAAAAATCAAGCTTTATTTTTGGAAGGCTCCTCTCCAAGAGGAGTTTTTTGCATAAACGAAGGCATGGTAAAAATCTTTCAACGAGGTGACGAAGGGAAGGAACAGATTATTCATATTGCGAAATCCGGTGAAATGGTCGGATTCAGATCCATGTTTAGCGATACACCTTACCGGGTTTCTGCTGAAACATTGGAGGAAAGTAACATCTGTTTCATCAGCAAGGATGATTTTCTAACTATGATGGATACCAATCCTGTATTACGCAACGGCATCATCAAAGAACTTTCGCGAGATTTGTCTAATCAAGCCGATTTTATTACGAATATGGCTCAAAAATCAGTTCGTGAACGTTTGGCATTTACCATGATTATTCTCCTTGAAATTTACGAAAATGAACCAATCAACTTGTCCCGTGAAGATCTAGCAAATTTTGTAGGGACAGCAACAGAAACCTTGATTCGATTATTAAAGGATTTTAGAGAAGAAGGAATCATTGAAGTTCATACCCGAAAAATAAGTGTGCTCAACAAGAAAAAGTTATTTTCGATTGCAGGAAAATAAACCTATTTCTCACAAATAAAATAAAAGTTTTCGAGAAGAATGTTTCCATAGTTCCCAGAAACTTCCGGATGGAATTGAACACCAAAAATCGACTTGCTTTCATGCTGCATGCATTCATTGATACAAGCGTCAGAAGCTGCCATCAATTTGAATTCCGGTGGAATCGTGATGTGCTCACAGTGATCTTCCATCATTTCAAAACAATCGGGAAGGCGATTAAATAAAGGCGATTCCTCAATGATTTCAATTTCCTGCCAATTTCGATCTTCACGCATTTTCGCACTTTTTGCCCCGTATAGCAATCCCAACAATTGATGTCCAAAACAAATGCCCAAAATGGGCTTTTGATAGGCTTTTATCCATTGCACATGTTCAATGTATTTGGACATATCAATTTCTGTAATCAAGATGGGCGCACCGGAAAAAACGATTCCAATGGAATCCTTTGCCATTTCTTCGGTTAAATCGTGGAACCCAATACACTCGGTGTCGCAGAATTCTTCAAATGTGGAAACAATTTGTGGAGTTTTTGAACTGCCGCAATCAACAATTAACATCATTTTACTCGGGAAAAAGTACAAACTAAGGCTCGATGGTCACTAAACTCTTCTTTTTGAATGTTAAATCCAGTTGTTGTCAGACGTGGGTCATAAAAGAGGTAATCGATTCTACCCGCTGGAAGTCGTCCAATATACGTAGATCCAATTCCACTGCTGGACTGACGAAAAGCATCTTTCAAGAAACGATTGAACTGGTTGTAGGTGTAGGACATCGGAGTATCGTTGAAGTCGCCACAGACAATCACTGGATAAGGAGAAGTTTTGATGTGTTCAACAACACGCCGAGCTTGTTCAGCTCGTTTTACGTAAGCCAAACGTAATTTTGAAAAAACACTGCGAAGTGCCCGTTCACTTGCCATGCCTTCTTCGTCTGTAGCAGCCTCGATGTTTGGTTCAGTATGCAAGCGAATGGACTGTAAGTGCACATTGTAAACACGGAATGTGTCTTGATTTTTAATGATATCCGCATAAATACAGTAGTTGAAGTCACTACTTCCTTGCGATTCAAACATTACATCACCTTTTGCGATGATTGGATACTTCGAAAACATGGCGATACCATAGTTTTGTCGCGTGCTGCGTTTGTGGGCACTGCGCTCATGGTAATTCCGATTTCCCATAATAGAAAATAACGAATCCACCACTTCAAAATCTGTAGGCTTGTCCTGACGATAGTATTCCTGCAAACAAAGTACATCAGGGTCAGTTCGACGGATGTAATCGAAAATTTTGTTGCGGTTTTCAATGGACTTACTAAATGACGGATTGAACAAATCAAACAAACGAACATTGTACGTTAATACCTTTATTCCCGATGGATCTGCAGGTGAACTACTGGAAAATGCCAAACTTCTAAAGTGCATTTTTCCACCGAGACCTAAAACGATGAGCGTGTAAATGCCCCATTTGGAACGCGCAAGTCCCCAAAGGAGCAGCCAACCAAGATTAATAGCCAATAAAACAGGATAAAGTAAACCAAAAAAAGGTAAAATGGATAAGGTTTTCGGATGAATGAATGGTGCTAGGTAACACAGGACCATGGCTCCATAGCTAATCAGACTTGCCACTTTGAAAATGGAAGAAAAGCGAAAAAGACGTTGTATGATATTAGCCATTTTTACTTTGATTAAATAGGAAGTCTTTTTCTGCTTTACTGAGCGAATCATAGCCGGATTTGGAGATTTTATCCAGGATTTGATCCATTTTCACCTGTTTTTGACGCTTTTCGCTATTGAATTCTTCATCTGTCTTAAATCTAGATCGTGTGGACTTTCCCTTTTTTTCACGTTGAACTTTCCCGGAAAAACGAGAAATGAAGTTTTCTATTCGCACCAAGATGTTTTTAGAAGAGTGAAGGTTTTGAATGGACAATAAGCCAAATAGAGCGCCACCTAAATGGGCAAAGTGTGCGATTTGATCATCTGTTCCAATATTGATTAAGTCTTTGAATAAGAAAAATATAGCCAAAAAGTAAATGCGTATGGGGAAAATCCCAAATAAGCTTACCTGAAGATTTGGTTGATAAAAAGCAAGGGCGGTAAAAATGGCCATGATGGAACCTGATGCACCGAGAATAACGACGTTGGTTCCCTGCAAGGCTGGAAATAGATTATTCGCCAACAATTCAAGTAATCCACCAGCGATACCACCAAATAAGTAAGTGAGCCACAATTTTCTACGACTGAAGTACTGTTCGAAGAAACGACCTGAAAAATAAAGAAACAGCATATTGAACAGTAGGTGTCCGAATTGCTCATGTGTAAAAATACTCGTAACAAGTCCCCACGGAGCACGAATAAAAGCAGAAAACGAACTGTTTAAATCCATCAAACGATGGATCCATCCATCGCTAACTAAGGGATCGATGTTAAAAAGCAACAAACTTTTTTTGATCAATAAAAGCGCTAGAAAAACACTGACATTCACAATAATCAAGCGATTGGTCATTGTTCCAGCTCGCAGCTGAAACTTAAGTTCTTCTATGAGATTTCTTCCTTGCATTTACCAAAAGTTTGATCTGTCTGCCTTTCTCCAGAAAAGGACAATGATTGCTCCTACGATGGCACCACCAACATGGGCTAAATGAGCGGTGCTATCGTTTGCATTGTTTTGAAACGAAAGGTAAACCTCAATTAAAAAGTAACCAGCAACAAAGTACTTCGCTTTTACAGGAATGGCAAAGTATAACCTAAACTCTGTATTTGGAAAGAGAATGGCAAATGCTGCCATGACGCCAAATATGGCCCCAGAAGCTCCCACCATTGGCGTAAAAGATTGTTGCGCGTAGGCAACTACAGCGGTACTGTTTGTGGCGATTAATCCATCGCGGTCGTTATTGATAATCAGTTGGTTGATTTCGGAAATACTGAATCCTTGGTCAATGATGAGTGCTTTCAATCCCATCACATCCATAACGCCCATAATGTTGTACAAAGCGAAGGCGCCAAGCGCGGTTGCAATATAAAATGTAAAAAAGCGTTTCGGTCCCCAGATTTGTTCCAAATAAGCACCAAGAATGGCGAAGAGGTACATGTTGAATAAAATGTGGAAAAATCCACCGTGCATAAAGAAATGCGTGACAATTTGATAAGGTTTAAATAAGGGCGTATTGACAACATGAGCACCAAGGCTATCTGTCAGGTCGATTCCTTGCGATTGCAACACCAACGTCGCTAAAAAGAACATGATATTCAATAAAATGATGTTCTTCGTTACTTGAGGAAGGTTGTTGAACATAGTTAAAAGTTTGAAGTAATGTCAGTTAATAATAACGTGTGCATGATTTTTTTTCCATTTGGAGCGAGCGTATGCTCCTCGCATTGAAACAATGCTTCTATTAGTTTTTGCGCTTCCTCTGGATGCCGAATAACAGCATCTTTGGACGCGTTTTGTGTTAAACGTCGAACTAAGTGATGTGCCACATCGCCTTGATCGATGTCACGGTCTTGTAAATCTGAAAGTAGGGAATCCACACAGCTGTCGATGCTGTTTTCTGAAATAACTGTAGGAACACCGTGAATAAAAAGTGTTTCATGTTGATATTCACACTGGAATCCAAGTTGTTTCAATAACTTTTCATGACTCAACCAAAGATCCATTTCTATTTTAGATAGTTCTTTTTCGATCGGAAATAGCATTTGCTGACTGTCTAAGGCTTGGTGAATGAACCTTCCAATTAACTCCGTATACAAAATACGCCATTTTGCACGTTTTACGTCAATTACCAATAATCCAGACTTCGTTGGAGAAAAGACATATCGGTCGTGAATCAAGAAATTGCCTACTTCGTTTTCTTCTTGAAAACCAATTGTTTGCGTTGAAATCATTCCTTGTCCGGACGTTTCCTCTTCTATTTTGTAAAACTGTTCCCAGTCCGTAGGACTTGGCATCGCTTGACCGAATCCCTCGTTTTTTAGGGCTTTCGAAAAACCATTTCCCGTTCCACCAGAGGACTTCTGCGTCTGAAATGGATTGAAGCTCGGGTCCACCATGATTTGGGGTTCCACTGGATCTGTTTTTCGAAACGAACTAGGGACATCAAAACTTGTTTCTGTTTCGAAGTCAAGGGTAGGGAAGATGTTGTATTTTCCCAGTGCCTGTCGGACACTACTCAATAAAATCGAATAAATAAAACGGTCTTCTTCGAATTTTATTTCGGTTTTTGTGGGGTGGATATTGACATCGATTTTTGCCGGATCAACATCCAAATAAATGCAATAACTTGGATAATGTTTGTCGCTAATCATTCCGTCAAACGCCTTTGTAATCGCATGATGGAAATACGAATCCTTAAAAAACCGATTATTCACAAAGAAGAATTGCTCTCCTCTGGTCTTTTTCGCTGCATCTGGTTTTCCTAGAAATCCTTTTATGGATACAATATTTGTTTGCTCTTCTATTGGAACAAGTCGTTCGTTACTATTGCGACCGAAAATACTGGCAACGCGCATGCGAAGGACTCCGGCTTGCAGTTGGTAGGTTTCTTGTCCGTTGTGATGTAAACTAAATTTAATGTCCGGATGCGCCAATGCCACGCGCTCAAATTCATCACGGATATGTCCAAACTCGATGCTTTCTGATTTTAAAAAGTTTCTGCGCGCTGGAACATTGTAAAAAAGATTTTTCACTTCGAAGACCGTGCCTTTCGAGCAGACAATTTGTTCGTTTGTTTTGATGGTATTTCCTTCCACTTCGATGAGTGTACCGGTGTCGGAATCTTCTTTTTTTGTCCGCATGCTCACATGCGCAATGGAAGCAATGGAAGCAAGTGCTTCTCCACGAAATCCTTTGGTTTGTAGTCGAAACAAATCATCTGCGCTTTTCAACTTGCTTGTTGCGTGGCGCTGAAAACACTTGACGGCATCTTCAGGAGTCATTCCATCCCCGTCATCTACTACTTGAATCAATGTTTTTCCCGCATCCTTCACATGTAACTGTACGAATTGCGCACCTGCATCGATGGAATTCTCCATGAGTTCTTTGACTACAGAGGCAGGACGTTGAATCACTTCACCGGCTGCAATTTGATTGGCAATGTGCTCAGGAAGAAGCTGAATAATACTCATAGTCTTACACGGATGAAGTCGTTCGATTCATTCCCGACAATAGTTAATAAAACAGCCTGAAGATTACAGTAATTTGTTTGCATCGTTACCTACAAAAATAACGATAATCCACGGGAATTTCCTCCCTCTAACTCAACTTAAACGATTTTTTTACATTCGAACAATTGTCCCGCGGTATTCACCTTTCTCACCTGGAACTGGATGTTGAATGACAACCTTCCAAATGTAAGCCTTATTACCCGGTACAAGTTTACCGTCTCGACGATCAATTCCGTCCCACGCATTACTTTCGTCAGTTGTTTCGAAGACAAGTCCTCCGTTATCTGGATCCAAAACGACTAACCTAAACGGTGTTTGACGAATCGTTAAGGCGTATGGCATAAACGTGCTGTTGCGACTATCTTGTGATTGTGGATTAAAGGCATTCACGGCCAATAAGTTATAATCAGATGGAATCTGAATCATTTCCTTTTCTTTTGCGATACAACCGTTACTTCCAGTTGCTTGCGCTTCAACAATGGCATAACCTTTATCAAAAGCTAATACTTCTACATTTTTCCCTGAATTACTGTTCATTACATACGTTGAATGCCAAGAAATTTGTGACTCATTAGATTCCACCTGACAAGTGATTTTTGGCAATCCATCTTCATAAGTAATTGTTCTATCTGAATTTATCGTCAATACAGGTAAAGGATGAACATCGAAGCTTCCAAATTCTTCAAATTGTCCATAAGGGCCAGAATTCGCGGTTAAAATAACTTTACCCGGCTCTGTTAATTTTAATGAAATGGCTTCGTTGTAAGAATAATGAAGTTTTTTCCCAGCATAGTTAATCAGACGTTGATAGTTCTTATTCTCTTCCAACTGTAAGGTTTCACCTTGACATCGGCTTTTGAAATCTATTTCGACTAAACTTCGTTTGTAAGAAGGTGTGGGTTCTGGTTTTTCAAGGGCTTGATCCGTTAAACCTAACACGTTCAGTTGATCTAAAATAAGTGGAATCGAATGTGGAATCAATTCAGAATGGTTTTCACTTGAAGTAGCGCTTGTGACTACCACTTGATCAACGGATGACGAACTGACGCTTTCCGCGTTTTTCGTTGAATTTTTGGTAATTGACTGTTCGGCTTTTGTGGGTAAAGCAGCTGCGTTCGATTCTGTTTGAATGGATTTTACTTGCTTTTCTTTTTGAACGATTGTTTTAGGACTTGGAAGAACAAAATACGCTGCAATTCCAACAGCTACTACCAAGGCAGCGGACCATTTTACACGTGAAGATTGGTACCAACGTTTAGCACTTAACTTTTGACTTAAAGATTCCCATGCTTGCGCATCGTAAGGAAGCTCGAAGTCATTCAAGGAATTTTTAAAACTATTTTCTAAACCATCTTTCATTTGTCGATGTGTATGAA
>JBEDCT010000117.1:0-6922 GCA_041176665.1 Bacteroidota bacterium
AAAGAACGATGCGCGTTGCTTTCATTGGCTCTGGTAAAGTTGCCACTGAACTTGCATTGATCTTTCGCTTTCAAGGAATTGACATCACCGGGATTTCAAGTAGAAATCACCTGAGTGGCAATGCACTATCAGCACGTTTGGATTGTCCCTTTGTGTCAGATCCGAACAACTTAGATGCCGATGTAATCATTATTGCCACAAATGATGCTTCCGTTCGTGAATTAAACACTTCCCTCAAAAATGATTCGTTTGTTGTTTACACAGCTGGCGCAGTGAATTTAGCCGATTTTCCGGATGAAAACTGGGGTGTTTTTTATCCACTACAAACATTCACAGAAAACCGCCACCTGACGGTTGACGAAATTCCAATTCTTCTCGAATCCAATTCCGTTGCATTACGAAAAACAATGGAGTCGCTCTGCGAATTGACTGGTCTTCGTTTTGATTATTGTACTTCGGAAGACCGACAAAAATACCACCTCGCTGCAGTTTTCGTTAATAATTTTGTCAACCACCTTTTCTATAAAGCTCAAGTACAATTAAAGCAAAGCAACTTAGATTGGGAGCTATTAAAACCCTTGATGGAAGAAACGGTAGCTAAATTGGATGACCACTCTGCTTTCGATGCACAAACTGGTCCCGCCAGAAGGAATGATCACAGCACCATTCTTACACATCAATCCTTGTTAACCGAAGAGGATCTAAACGTTTATAACCTACTGACTAACAGTATTCAAAAGACCTATAACCCATGAATAGTTACAAACATGCCTTGAATCACATCAACACCTTTATTTTCGATGTAGATGGAGTCTTTACAGATGGAAAAGTGTTTTTATTGAAGGGTGAAATTGTTCGGACCTTGAATTCAAAAGACGCTTATGCTGTTCAATATGCAGCGAAAATGGGCTATAAAATCTTTGCGATTACGGGAGGAAACTCAACAGAAGTACGTGACACTTTACTCGGTATAGGTATGAATCGCGTATACTTGAGCGCTCACAGCAAGATGATTTGTTACGAAGAAATCAAAGCAGAATTTAACATAACGGACCAAGAAATCGCCTACATGGGAGATGATATTCCGGACATTCCTGTATTACAAGTTGCTGGACTTTCTGCTTGTCCACAAGATGCAGTGATTGACGTGAAAAGCGTTGTTGATTACCAAAGTCCATTTGACGGTGGTGAAACCTGTGTCCGAGATATCATCGAACAAACGCTGCGTGTACAAGGAAAGTGGCTAAGTGATCTAGCATACCAATGGTAATTTAACCTAGTAAACAAAGTTCATCGAGCATTTGAAATTGATTTCTTGCTCGACGAAGGTTGTGATTTTCGTCTTCTACCCAGTAATATTGATCGCCTATCAGGTAATCACTTAGAAAACGTAGACCTTGAATATAAATGACCGCTTTTGCACCAAGAAGGATGTTTTCCCGCTCCAAATCACTCAAGTAATCGTTCATTGGTCCTTCGAAATAGCCATTTAACAACTCTTGTAACAACAGAGGATTAAAGGCTTTTTTCTGCTGACTATCTTCCGTTCCTACCTGACAAAATGAACGAATCATGTCCCCAAAGTCGTACAAAATACTTCCGACCATAATGGTGTCCCAATCAATAATGGCACAAACATCCTCACCGTTTTCGTTAAATAAAAAATTACTCAATTTAGGATCCGCATGGATGATTCGCTTGGGTAACTTTGGCAAAAGCTGTAAATACCGATTCAATATTCCACTGTGCTCCTCCAATTTCTGAATCAAATAATTCGCTTGCGTGAGTCGATAGGGAATGGCCACTTTTAAGGAGTGTTGGTAATCTTTCCGTCGTTTTTTGAAATCTAAAAATCCCGGAATGCTCTCTTGTAACTGCTCTTTCGGGAAATCCATGAGGTAGGAATGAAATTCACTCAATGCTTTCGCTGCTTCGAAGGCCTGCGAAGGTTTACTCAATACTTCCAAACTTTTACTTGGAAAAATGGCTTTAAACATGCGCCAAGTTTGTCCCTTGTGGTCTTGAAGTAAATAACTTTTATCTGCATTTGATAATAGCGTGAGCAGTCTTTTTGGGTATCCTTTTTGCTCCAAGTACTTCGCAATTCGCTGTTGATTCATGACAACGAGGTTGGGATTCCGGAAAACTTGTGTATTGACTCCCTGAAGTACATAAAATGCATCGTTCATCGCTTCCACCAAAAATGTTTTATGGATGAGTCCACCTTTTAGCAGACTGATCCGCTGGACCTTTGTCTCTAACGATTTTAAAAAATCGTTCGCTATCGATCGTTCCAATTGCCTATTCATGCGAGAACGATTTTGGGTACACATTTTGGTTGCTTAATTCATGCAAATACGCTTCAACCGATTCTTTATCCTCTGGAAAGGTGAGTCCAACCCATTGTTCATGACTAGATAGCACCTTTACCTGAAATGCCTGTTGCTGAATACCAGACTGTACCATTGAAGGCAAATAACATTCAGCGCTTAGTTCCTGATGATTAACAGCAAAAAACGCGTCGAAATAAGCAGCCAACTGCTCGAAAATACTGGCTTGAAAAAACCATAAATTCATGGAGACGCGGTCGTTTTCCGATAGGATCATTGCATCCTGACTATGAAGTCCTCCTGCATCTCTCGTAATCCCATGACATTCAACGATTTCTTTCAAAAAACCTTGTTCATCTATCGTGCACATTCCCCTCGAAACACCACCGTGTTCGCTTAACGTATCCGATAAAGAGTAGGAAAACAATCCATGTGCTTGTTGCTCCTGTTGAAAAAAGGAATGCGCGGTTTTCATGACCGTTTTTCCATAATAGTCATCTGCATTCATGACAACGAATGGACCTTTCACGTATGGTTGCGCACAAAGTAAGGCATGTGCCGTTCCCCAAGGTTTACTTCGATTGATGTCCACTCGACTTTGTTGCTCAGGTGTTAACGCTTGTAAGACAAAATTTACGTCAATCTGGGATTCCCAATGAGACAATTTGGATTTCATTTCCGCATGAACCTGCTCATTGACAAGCAATACAATTTTTCCAAATCCTGCTTCCACAGCGTCATATATGGCAAATTCTAAAAGAAAGGCCTGTTGTTCACCGATGAGATCGATTTGTTTAGACCCCTTGTAACGAGACCCTAATCCACCAGCTAATATGACCAAACTTGGACTAGAATTCATCCGTTAATCCAAAAACAGGTTTACGTGTTTTCCATGCTCCCTTCGTGAAATCTGGAATATCTTGTGGTTGTCCATTTTCCTTGATGGACTTTTCACTCAATGGTGTAATCGAGTACCATGCTGCCAAGTCATACACATCCAACGGGAATTCTTTGTTTTGTTTGATGCATTCAATAAAGGCATTGTCCACGAAGAAATCCATTCCACCGTGTCCGGAGTTTTCTGCCTCCTTCGCAAAGCGCTTCCAAAGCGGATGATCGTGTTGCTCTAACCAAGTTTTAGTATTTTCCCATTTATGTGAGTGACTCATTTGCTTTTCGAAATAAATGAGTCCTTGTTCCGCATCTCCCCAACCGAAATCCTGCCAGATTCCTTCCGTTCCTTGTACACGGAAACCTAAATTATATGGACGCTGTAAACTTGTGTCGTGGGTTAACAAAATGGTTTCACCATTCGCACATTGAATTTGAGTGGTCACGACATCACCTAATTTGAAGTCAATCTTCGCATTCGGATGATCCTTCCCTCCTTTCGGATGTTCCTCAATGTATTTCTTCAGTCCACGTGCTTTACTCGCCATGGACGTCAAACGCAGCATTCGGTTTCCACGGTTTAAATCGAACATGGTGGCAATGGGACCGAGTCCATGTGTTGGATACAATTCGCCATTTCGATTCACGTAATGATTCGTTCGCCATTTGGCCTCGCTGAAACCTTTCTCACCAAATTCAACACCAGAATTGTACGCTGACTGACCATCGTTAAACAACACACCACGTAGGTCGTGTTCGTATCCGCCTTGACCATGAACTAATTCACCAAAAAGTCCTTGCTTGACCATGTTTAAAACCGCCATCACATCACGACGATAACAGACATTTTCCAGCATCATGATGGGCGTTTTCGTTTCCTCGTACGTTTTAACGAAGTCCCAACAATCGCTTAATTTCATGGCTCCACACACTTCCATCCCAACGATTTTGCCCGCTTTCATGGCGTCAATTCCATGTTTCAAGTGCCATTCCCAAGGAGAGCAAACGAATACCGCATCAATATCATCTCGTTGAAGAAGGTTTTTGTAATCTTCGTCTCCGTTGCCATAAACCGCTGGTTCTTTTCTTCCCGCTCGGAGCACTAAACTAAGTGCGTCCCTCATCATTCTTGGCTCTGGATCTGCTAAAGCGATGATTTCCACATCGTCTCTTTTCATCATTTCCTCCAGGTGTGATTGTCCGCGGTAACCAACCGCAATAAAGCCCAATCGAACTTTACGATCTGTCGGTAAAGGTCCTGCGTACAATGAATTTGGCAAGACCAAGGCTCCAATTCCCGCTAAAGCCGAAGCCTTTACAAAATCTCTTCTTTCCATGTGTAGAATAAAAAAGGAAAGATACTAAAAAAGTTCAGCCGATGCGTTGATCGCACCAGTTGAATTTTGCTTGGAGAGTAGTGCTTATTTTTTAGTGAAATCCAAATTGTAGGTGGTGGATATCCACAAGGTATGATTGCGTTCCATTTTTAATCCGTCGGTTTTTACAACGAATTGATTCAGGTATCCCACTTGAACATTAAAATTCTTATCGAAACGCCATCCTAGGGCCGCAATGAAACGATTTTGGTCCATGATGTTTTTTCCAATTCCTGAACCGAAACCTAAAAATACCTCATCATTGACATTCATAAACAAGGTGTTGTCAGTCAATTCCTTTCTAGACAATGGGATGATGGCCATAGCTCTATAGCGCAAACGTTGACGAAAAACCGGATCCACTTGAACGGTATTATTCGCTGCATCTTTTGCGTATTGCTCCATGAATCGCTGTTCCAAACGGTAGCGGTGTTGTACTTCTACGTTTCCGATTGTGCTTTTCAAGTTGACTTGTTCAAAGATGCGGTTTTCATCGAACTCGTGAAGGATGGGTTGTTCGCCATACGGGAATGTTTTCACCCAAGCGTATCCCGCCATGACCGAAACATTCGGATTCACATTGTATTCCAATCCAAAGCGCAATAAGGATTGTTGCCAGAACTTAAATCCATCTGCTCGTCGCCATTGATATTCGGTCATCAAACTGACTTTATCCGTCAATTTGTGTGTTCCGACGTACATCGCCCAAGCGTTTGTTTGTGTAGCAATGGACTTTTGTGCGTGACTTATTGTTGAACATATCAATGTGCTAAATAACACATGAAAAAAAACGTTCCCGAACAATTTTGTAAAAATATTCATAGCAGATTTAGGTGTGAAATCATGCTGCTTTTATTCAAAAAGGCAGCATTTAGAATCAAAATTAAACTAATTTATTCAAAAATAAGATTCACCAATACCTTGAAGATACACCACAGAATAAATTGACTGAAAGTCACCCAAATTAAAAATCGCAGCGTCAAAAAAGGTTTCAATTAGCTATATTTGTTCCACTTATCATAACAAACCATCAATCATGAGTCAATTCAATCAACACATCGCCTTAGAAGATCAGTACGGAGCACACAACTATCATCCCTTACCAGTTGTTCTGTCCAAAGGTCAAGGTGTGTTTGTCTGGGATGTCGATGGGAAAAAATACTTTGATTTTTTATCTGCGTACTCTGCGGTAAACCAAGGACACTGTCATCCGAAAATCACACAAGCATTGATCGACCAAGCGCAAACCTTAGCTTTGACTTCTCGTGCGTTTTACAATGACTCGCTTGGACATTACGAGAAATTTGTGACAGAAACTTTCGGTTTTGACAAGGTTCTTCCGATGAACACAGGTGCCGAAGCAGTGGAAACCGCGATTAAATTGTGCCGCAAATGGGCCTACGAGAAAAAAGGAATCGCTGAAAATGAAGCTGTAATTATTGTGTGTGAAGGAAACTTTCACGGACGAACAACAACCATCGTTTCGTTTTCAAGTGATCCGGATTCCTACCAGAATTTTGGACCTTTTCCAGCAGGATTCGTGTCCATTCCTTACGATGACATTGCTGCATTGGAAGTAGCCATCAAAGGAAAAAATGTGGCTGGATTCCTCGTAGAACCGATTCAAGGGGAAGCCGGAGTTTATACGCCTGCAGAGAATTTCTTGAGCGAAGCAAAACGTCTTTGTACGGAAAATAACGTGCTTTATATCGCGGATGAAGTTCAAACCGGAATCGCACGAACTGGAAGTCTATTAGCGACATGTGGAAACTGTACCTGCGAACACAAATGTGAGCGTCAAACAGCAACGTACAATCGTCCAGATATCCTCATTTTAGGAAAAGCACTTTCTGGCGGTGTTTATCCCGTTTCTGCCGTACTTGCAGATGACGAAATCATGATGGTCATCAAACCTGGACAACACGGTTCGACTTTCGGTGGAAATCCAGTCGCAGCGAAAGTTGCCATTGCAGCGTTGGAAGTGGTGTATGAAGAAAACCTCATCCAAAATGCACGTAGACTTGGTTCCTTGTTTAGAAAAGAAATGAAGCGTATCATCGAAACAAACGACCTCATTCTTCACGTACGTGGAAAAGGATTGTTAAATGCGATTGTCGTGAATGATTCTCCGGATAGTCAAACAGCATGGAATCTGTGTGTGGCGTTAAAAGAAAATGGATTACTCGCAAAACCAACCCACGGAAACATCATTCGCTTTGCTCCACCTTTGGTCATTACCGAAAATCAACTGATGGAATGTGTTGAAATCATCGAAAAAACGATTCAAAACTTCCAAAAATAGGAGAACGCTCAATTATCCTTTTC